>JAHBUW010000010.1 GCA_019637875.1 Pseudobdellovibrionaceae bacterium
TCCCATCACGCGCGCCTGCATCACCTCGGTCGAAAGCGGAAACAAAAAGATCCCGAACTACGAAAAGGTTTGCCGTTGTATCGGTCGCACCCATCACGAATTCGCGATGAAAGAGATCGAGGCCCCCGAGGCCCGTGCCCGCCTACTTTGGGCCATCGAGTTCTACGAAGAGAAAGACATGTCGCGCCTGCAGAGGTTGTCTGATGACAACCCCCGCTTCAGCTCGTTCGACGACCAGGTCGTCCTTGACTGCATGAACTAACGAACCAGACCTCGCGCCTCTTGTTCGAAGGCGCTCTTTCCGCAATCCACGGGATTCGCGTTCGGGGCGCAACCACGGACCCGGCCCATCAAACGCACCAGCAATTTGTTCGCCGGGGTCATCGATCCCGAAAGCGCGTAGAACTGAACTTTCTCCCGCTCGTAGTGCTGCTCGTACAAAGGATATTGACCGACCATACGTTGGCGGACCGCAACGTTCTGCTTCCGCAAGTCGAGATATGACGGCATCGAAACCGTCGGATTCTCGAACAGATAACGGTCACCACCGTCGAAACTGAAAACTCCACGGGAACCGTAGAGGTCCTGGTAGAACTCCAGCTTTTTGCCTTCGTTGATCTCCATACCTTTGCCCTCCCGGGTCGCGAGTCCGCTCGCGCCTTGAAGCCCGTACGAAATCATGTACTGCACACCCATCACTTCGGGGCGCCCGTCGCCGTCCACGTCGTATACGTCAAAATCTTGAGAACGATTTCCAAAGAACATCACCTGACTCATTTTAGAATTTTCCACGGGGAAAATTTGACGGAACTCCCAAAGGTGGCCCAACGGAAAACGCAAGCATCCGCGTGAGACACCGCCACGTTTGACGGCCCAAAGCGTGTTATGAGCGTCCGGAATCCCGAGAGCGCTTTTCAAGGATTTCGGGGGCCCCCAGAAGCGCACGGCGGGATTGTGGAAACCGTTGCCGATGGCCTCATAGTCCATCTTCGGAGCGAAACCGTAAAAGGGTTCATTGCGGATATTGTCGACCTCGTGTTTTCCAGCCCGCGCCAAGAACTGCCACAGTCCGGGTGTCGAGAAGGCGTTGATTCGGTTGCCAAACTCGTCACTTGTTTTCGACATCGCCGAACCGGTCGGGTAGATCGCCGTGAACTCGGGATAACGAAGAACGCAATCCCCCACCGCCGCACAATCAATCGCCGACGCCCAAGCCCCGTTTCGCAGCACCCGCAGGTTGTATTTCGAACCCGTGGCCTGACGGAAGGCCTCGACGTGGGCCGCGCGAGCGGCCGCTTCGTCCGTCGACTCGATGGCGAGGGTCAGCGCGCGAGCGAGCGCCTCCATGATTTCCGACGTCGGTTTTTCGGTCATATTGACACGACCGAAAACGAGTCCGTTGATCGCGAGAATCGTCGCCTTCGGGTCACGTAAGATGGTTGCGGCCTGTCCACCCGAAGCCGCGATGACTTCGGACTGCCAGCGTTTGAATTCCGCGCGTAAATCGATTTGCAAATGAAAGACACGCCCCGGATTCAATCTCGACAGGACATCCAAACTTTTCGCGTAAATCTGCTCGGGCGAAAACTTCTCCGCGTTCGCCACAAAGTCGACGATCCCGTAGTCCGGCGAACGCAGGATCTGACTGAAATATTCGAGTTGCGGCAGCAGCTTGGCCGAATTGGGCGCGATCATAAAGGGCCCCCCGCTCGTTGCCTGCCGATAGAATTTTTCACGGGCGACCAGATCAAAAAGGTAGTCCCGAATCGTCGCCTCATCCAGGATGACGGAAATCCGCGTTTGGTTTCCACGGCTGGTGCGGACGTGGATTTTCTCGGGCGACTGGCTGCGCATGGCGAAGCCGGTATAGAAGCTGGGATAATATCCATTTTGCGCGTTCGCGCCCGGGCTCCAACTGACGCCCCAATACGGAAGCTGTTCGTTGTATTGTTCGATTGTGGTCAGAGCGGGCTGGGCGCTGACCGAGAGTGAAATCAAGAATCCCGACAAGGACATGAGAAAAGACCGCACTTGAACCTCGCAGTTTAAGATTGAAATCAATGCGCCTGCCGTAACGTACAACTCGAAGCGTTGAAAGATAATGACGCGATCCAGAAAAAGCTTTCATTCTCTTTTGTAGGGAAGAAGCATTCCATTTTGCCATGGAACGAGAGCACCCATTCCAATATCTTTTGGAACATGCCTTAGTTCTTGACTGGTTTCCCTCGGCCTTCAGAATCAGAGCATGATCAATGATTTCCTGCGCGCGCGGATAAAACGAAAATTCGCGATGCTAAAGGGAGAAGACCCCGCCTATTCTCTCCGCACACACGCGCGAAGTTTAGGCCTCAGTCCTGGAGCCTACTCCGAATTCCTCGCCGGACGTCGACGCTTCTCGGATAAAAAAGCGATGGAAATCGCGGCCAAACTTCACCTCGACGACAACGAAAAGAATCTGCTCGCGCTTCTCACGCGCGCAGATCGACACACCATTTCCGACGAAAACTTCTCTATGATTAAGGAATGGCACCACTTCGCCATCCTTTCAGTGCTCGAGCTGAATGACTTCGAAACCTCAATTCCGGCCATTGCGCGCGCCCTGAATCTGTCCGAGTCTACGGTTCAAGATTCCGTCGAAAAGATGACCTCGCAGAACCTACTTCTACGTGATGCGGATGGCACGCTCTCTCCCACGGGACTGAGTTACTTCACCACCGACGACATCCCTTCCCTCGTGATCCAGGCCGCCCACCGTGATGGGCTCTCACTTTCCGCGCAGGCCTTGGAGGAAGTCCCGACTCTCGAGCGAGACTTTACCGCACTGACCTTTTCAGGAAGCTCCCGGCAACTGGCGCGCGCGAAAAAAGAAATTCGCCGCTGCTTGGACCGGGTCTCCCAAATCATGGCGAGCCCCGACAAAGATCAGGTCTACCGCATGTCCATACAACTCTTTCCCGTCCTGAAAACCAAGGATCCCGCATGACCTCGCTCCTGATGGCTTTCGTTGCGGCGCTCGGCATTGCTTGGAGCGCTCCTCGCGGACATGGCGTGGGCAACGGCGGTGACGGCTACTACTTCCCGGCGACGGGCGACATTTTCGTCCGCGACCTATTCGAATCCGGCCTTCATCTTTCGAAAATTCCTCCAGGCGAAGTGGACAATCGGTTTCTGCGCTACGACTGGCCCATGTTGCAAACCGATCGCGAACGTTTAACCATGGCGATCAAGCTGACCGAGCTCAACCGGGCGCTTCCTGGCTTCGGCGATACGTTGTCCTCCGTCGCGGAGTCCTATACTTGGCTCTTCATCGACACTCCCCTCGCCATCGTCGAACACGAGGAGGGCCTCATCGACGCCGTCGAAGGAGCCGAAGTCCGTCAACTCGCCATTCGATTGGGAACAATCATTCGTATCCACCGAGACAGCTGGAATCGGATGACCGACGAAAACCGCATCGCACTCGTGTTCCATGAACTGATCGAAGCCCTGTTGTCTCCGCACCCCCGCGACGACGGCTCCTGGGCGCAATCGAATCTGAAAGCACGGGAACTCACGGGACTGCTTTTTCACCCGCAAATCGTCGACCAGGGACCGCGACTGATGAGGCATTCTTTTATGCCGACACTGGAGCTTCCTTGGACGGAACTCCGCAACTACCGCAATCTAGGGCCCCAGCCTTTACGCCTCGGAATTTCCCGCAACGGTCACCGCTCAACGACATGGTCGATCGCGCGGATCAATCGTGGCGAGCGCCGACAAGCCACACGCGAGATCTGCGCGCTGACCGAAAAAGATCGCGAACGATTCAGCGTCGGCATCGAATTGGAGGGTCGACTGCGCCCTTATTCCGTCGAGATGAAAAGCTATTCAGCGAGTTTCGGCCAGCAGAACTATTCCGTCGTGCGCGAAAGAGCCTCCGCGACGCTCCTCCAGATGAAGCTGAACGCGAGCCTGCCGGGCTTTCACTGTGAGCGCGACCTCACCGAGGTCCTCTCACAGCTTTCGTCCGAAATTTAACAACTAGAAGCCGCCTCTTTTCTACGCGCTTTTCAGATCCGCGCATGTTCCAAAGAAAAATGGAACACTTTCCTCAGTCTTTTCCACAGCTTGGCCTAAGTCTTGAACATCTCCCTTTCGACATCGAAAACGATGCGAGCAAGAGCGATCACGGGCCTTTCATCGAGCCCAAGAACGTCTTTTCGCACAAATGATCGACAACGAAAGGGATTCCAAGATGAAAACTGATCCGCGACCTCAAATGTTCGTCAAGGTGTTCGCAATGCTGCTTGCAAGTTCCCTTTGCGCCGCGAGCTCCGCCGAAGCGCAAACTCTTTTTGACCTCTTCCGTCCAAGACGCACGGAAACTCAGTCGCGTCCCGTTGAACGCGTAACCCCTCGTCCCCGTCAGCAAGTGTCGGAGTCAAGTGAAGCCGCCCGAGTCGCGAACTATGGGACCTGGCGACTCACCAAACTTGAATGGTCGGCCGACGACGAGATCGGCTTTTCCAGATTTGTGACCGCGATCGGTCGCTCGGGCTGCCGGACGGTCGACACTTGCATGCGGAGTCCTGCCAACCCTTTCCGTGACAGCGATCCCCCGCAAGAGCTTTATAAGTTCTGGTCGGACTGCGCCGATTGGCCTTACTTCTTGCGCTCTTACTATGCATGGAAGAACGGGCTGCCGTTTGTCTTCTCTTCGGGTATGGTCGCTTTAGGTCTTAACGCCGAACAAAAACAGTCCATCGCCGACGGCACGGCGACGGCCCAATCGGACGTGCGCTACTCTTGGAACGGCAATCGCCCCGGTCGTCGTACCTTGCTGCCAAATATGGAGAACGGCTTCAGCAACTTCTTTGCGACCCATTCGACCATTCAAAACTCGGTTCACACGGCGACTTTGCGTGTAGATCCCCGCACGAATCACGGCGACATGTACACGCCCGCAGTCCGCAAAGGCGCGATCCGACCGGGGACGACGGTCTACGATCCGTCGGGCCACGTCGGCATCGTCTATGACGTCACGGCCGACGGACAGGTCATGGTCTTCGACGCGCTCATCGACCGCAAATCGATTTCCCCCCGTCGTCCCTATTCCATCGATTTCTACAAGCGCTCTAAGATCGAACACGGCGGATGGTTCCAAAACTTCCGCCCCGTCGTGGTGGAGGGTGCCTACTACGACTCCCGTCTCGGCGGCTACGTCGGCGGCACGGCGCGACTTCTGAAAAATGAAGAGATCCGCGACTACTCCGTGGAGATGTTCGGCAACACCCAAACGCCCGACGGACGATCGGCCTATATTCTGCCCGACGGAAAAGTCACGAACTCATTCCAGGAGTTTCTCCGCCGCCGAATGTTCCAAGGGAAATACAAAATCGACGTCATCGCGGAATTCAAAATTCGCATGAAGGCCATCTGTGACGACTTCGGATCACGCGTGAGCCTCGTTCAGGACGGAACGATCAAAGGCGTCGCGGCGAAACCGCACGTCGAAAAACTCCCCAACACGATCTACGGCGGGGATGGCGATTGGGATCTTTATTCCACGCCGGGTGGCGACGTCCGCCGCCGGAACTCGGTGAATTTGGCCTTGAACTACGCGAAGGATTTGAAAGGCTTGATCGACCGCCGCGACCCCGAATACGTCTACTCGGGCAATAACCTACGTGGCGATATCGTCAAGGCCGCGACGGAGCAATTGCGTTCCTGCACGATCACTTACCGCAATACGGCGGGTGCGCCCGTCAAATTGACTTTAGAGAGCCTGCTCGCGCGGATGCCGCAAATGTCATTCAGTCCTTACCACTGCGTGGAACTCCGTTGGGGTGCGACCTCAAACAAAGAACTGGCAAGTTGCCCGGATATCAAAGACGCACGAAAAATGCGCTGGTATCGCGCCCAACAGACTCTGCGCAACCAGATGAGTCGGGACACCAATATCTTCACCGGCTATACGCTGGAAGAGTTGGAGCGCAAAGCGCCCGAACTTGGCCCCGCAAATCCCGAAAACAACAATCTGATTCAACGTCTTGAATCAGAACTTTTCTAAGGAAAGAAATATGAAACAATATGCCATTTTCGTCGTAATGAGTATTTTGTTAAATAGCTTCTCGTGGGCACAAGACACGGGAGTCTTCTACACGATCAAAGAAGAGTCCGTCACATCGTACGGACTCACCGATCCGCGCATGGACGTGATGATGTTTGAGCCGATTCCCGTTCTTGAAGAACCGCTAAGCCTCACGATTCCCGAAGGAGCATCCATCGAAGTGATGGAGTCGGGCCAAGACGAGGAAGGGAATGACGTTCTGCGAATTCTGATCAACGGTCAGCTTTCAGGCTGGGTTCCGGCTAAAGAACTCGCGGAGATCGAAACGATCGAAGAGACGCAAATTGCAAATTCAGGATCCTTTTTCATTCAACCCGTGAAAGGACGTATCACTTCAAAACAAGGAATGCGCCGACACCCGATCCTGAAACGTATGAAATATCACTCAGGAACCGATATTGCCGCGCCGAAAGGAACGCCGGTCAAAGCGGCGGCGGCGGGAACGGTGACGAAGTCCGGTTGGTCGGGCGGATACGGCATCCTCGTCCAACTTCGCCACGCCGGTGGCGTCGTCACACGTTACGCTCACCTCTCAAAAACACTTGTTCGCAAGGGCCAATCGGTTGGCCAGGGCACCGTTATTGGTCGCGTAGGCAGCACGGGTCGCAGTACCGGTCCGCATCTGCATTTCGAAAAGCGTTAGAAACCCACGCCGCGGGCGCGGAAGGACTTGCATCGCGGCGATTTCGTTAACGCTTCCGTTGATTTAGAAATCTTGATGGCACTTTCCGTCGACAAGTGGGCGCGATGGGTGAAAACTCGCGTTCACTTTCACCGACAAAGGAGGTCCAAGTGAAATTTCTAACAGTGATCGGCATCATGGCCCTGACGGTTTCCGCGAATGCGGCGGCGATCTCGAACAATATGAGCTGCGCCGAAGCGCAAGCCCATTACGATCGTCACGGACGGATCTATACGCAGACCGGTAGCGGCGACGTCGTTCCGATCTACGGCGACAAGTCGTGCTCGTACGGCCAGGACAAAGACCCGGTCTTCGTCCGCACCAAAGACACCAGTATGTGCAAAGTGGCGTTCCGCTGCTCGAACAACTCCCGCAACTAAAGCGCGGTCAAAAGACTTGTGGGACCGGCGGCCTCGCGCGCGCCGGTCTTTTTATTGGCCGGTGTTGTCGTAAAGCACTTCGGCCGAGGTCCAACCCGTCGCGTGGTTCTTCACGTAAGCGGCGCCATTATTGAAGACGCCACTTAACTTCTGACACGCCGTCGACGTCACGCACTGGCCCGTGCCCGTTTTACAGCTCGGAACGGTCCCCGAAAGCGCCGTAGGATAAACACCCGAGCCCATCGGGTAGTTCACCGGTTGCGCGCAGGCAGCGTCGGCGTAGGCCTGTTGGTCACCATTCGACGTTCCGAAATAAATATGCCGGACTTTCAACGTCACGTTTCCGTAGCTGATCGTCGCGGGCGTCGAATAGCTCGTCCCCGGCACCTTCGAAAGCGTGCGGCGACAGCTCATGTAGGTGCCCGAGGTCGTACACGTATAGCCCACGGGAGCTGTCGGTGTGGGGGTCGGCACGGGCGTCGGGGTCGGCGTCGGGTTCGGACGCGGGGTCGGTGTGGGAGTCGGCGTCGCCGTCGGACGCGGTGTGGGCGTCGGGGTCGGCTGCACATTATCCGGCGTGGGTGTCGGTGTGGGAGCCGGGTTGCTCGGCGCATCCGGCGTCGGTGTCGGCACCGGCGGCGGAGTGGGTGTGGGATTCGGTTTCGGCGTCGGCGTGGCTTCCGCAAGGACGACGACCAAGTCGTACATCAGAATCGAAGTCGTCCAACCTAAGTGCAAGTTACGAACGTAGTATTCCGAGTTGGTCCCTTTGACCACTTGGCATTCCAGCGAGTCCACACATTGTCTGGTGTCGCTCTTACAGCGCGGAACCGTGATGGGCAGCGCCGTCACGTAAACGTTCGAACCCAAAGCTTCGTCAAGGGGTTGCGAACACTGGGGATCGGCGAAAGACTGCTGATCACCGTTCATGGTTCCGTAAGACAAGAATTTGAAGCGCAGATCTTGTCCCGCATACTTCAACACGCGCGGCAGATCGAACTGCTCACCCAAGTTCATGGGGATGCCGTCGGTGCGCAGGCAGCGGTAATACTCGGTGTCCCCGTTTCTTTGTGTCAGACACTGAAAACCGGCTTCGGCGGGATTGCGGATTTCGCCGCTATTGATGCGTTCGATCTCAATGCGGAGTTTATCGGAAAGTTCGCCCGAGGACGCTTGCGAAAGGCTCGACTGGATGATCTCAAGATCTTGGATCTTGACGCTGGATCCGGGCGCGCAGTTTTGGAAGGACAACGCGGTCATCACCGCGAAACCGAAAAAGACGACATGACGCCCGTAACGATTAAGGCTCATCGTATTCCCCCGAGAACTCTAGTGTAGAGGATTTTGGCGAGCGGACGCCTCTTTGACAGCGCGATTCTCAATGGGCGACACGAACTTCACGCAAAATGAGGGTTCGCGTGAAAGCGTCCCGTCCCGAGACGTCTCAGAAGTAGAGTTCCGCATGTTCTTCGCTAAGAAACCGCTTCATCTCTTTCACGAAAATCTTCACGTTGATGTTCGGCGCGCGGCGCGCGGGCGTGACGACCCAAATGTCTTTACGCCCCTCGCTGAAGTTTTCAAGCAGCGAGACCAGGCGCCCCCGCTTCAGGTCTTCGTTCACGTAGGAGGCCGGGAGCCGCGCGACGCCTAGCCCACTGAGCGCCGCCTTCTGGATCACGCGCGGATTATTGCTTTTGAAGTTCCCGCCCACGGAGACCTGCAGCGCTCGGCCCCCGCGACGAAACCCCCAGGTCAATCGCTCGCCTAAACAATTATGATGCGCGAGATCTTCGGGGACATCGAGCGCCGCCGCGCCTGCTAGGTAAGCCTTGCTGGCGACGACATATTCGAAGCGCGGTCCGATCTTCTGCGCCACGAGCGACGAGTCTTTGAGTTCACCGATCCGGATCGCCACGTCGAATTTTTCGGCGATGAGGTCCACGACCCGCGTGCTGAAGTCCATCTCGACTTTCAGATTCGGGTACTTCTTGGCCATTTCGATCACGACGGGCGCGACGTACTCTTCGCCGAAGACTCCCGCCAGGGTGATGCGCAAGCTTCCCCCGGGGGTTTCGGACGAATCGCGGATCTCGCGCTTCGCGGAATCCAGGTTCGCGATCGCTTGTTTGCAGGTTTCCAGATACTTTTCGCCCCAGGCCGTCAGCTGAATACGCCGGGTGCTGCGCAAAAGCAGCGACACGCCCAAAGTGTCCTCCAGGCGCGCGATGGATTTACTGATATGGGACTTCGACACGCCGAGCTCCTGCGCGGCGTTCGAAAAACTCCCCGTTTCGGCGGTACGCACGAAGGCAATGATTCCCTGCAGCTCTTTTACTGTTTCCATATGGAAACAGTATTGTTCCCGCGCACGCCTAGTCAAGCGCCGCGCTTTTCGTTAGTGTTGGGGCCTTCAACCTCTGCAAAAAGGAGTCGTCCCATGAAAGTGAAAGCCGCGGTCGCGTGGAAAGCCGGAGCCCCCCTCTCGATCGAAGAGGTCGACCTCGAAGGGCCCAAGAAAGGCGAAGTCCTGATCAAGATGATCGCGACCGGAGTCTGCCACACGGACGCTTTCACCCTTTCGGGCGCGGACCCGGAAGGTCTTTTCCCGGTCATCCTCGGCCATGAGGGCGGCGGCATCGTCGAGGAGGTCGGCGAAGGCGTGACCACGCTCAAAAAAGGCGATCACGTCATTCCGCTCTACACACCCGAGTGCCGCGAGTGCAAATTCTGTCTGTCCGGCAAAACGAACCTCTGCGTCCGCATCCGCGCGACCCAAGGGAAAGGTTTGATGCCCGACGGCACTTCGCGCTTCTCCAAAGACGGCAAGATGATCCACCACTACATGGGTTGCTCGACTTTCGCGGAGTACACGGTCGTTCCCGAAATCGCCCTCGCGAAGGTGAATCCCGAAGCGCCGCTCGAGAAAGTCTGCCTGCTCGGCTGCGGCGTCACCACCGGCATCGGCGCGGTGCTGAACACCGCGAAAGTCGAAAAAGGCGCGACGGTTGCGGTCTTCGGTTTGGGCGGCATCGGTTTGTCGGTCATCCAGGGCGCGAAGATGGCGGGCGCTTCGCGTATCATCGCCATCGACATCAACGACGGCAAACGCGAGATCGCCGAAAAGTTCGGCGCGACGGATTTCGTGAATCCGAAAAACTTCGACAAGCCCATCCAGCAGGTCATCGTCGAGATGACCGAGTGGGGCGTCGATTACTCGTTCGAGTGCGTGGGTTCCGTGCAGCTGATGCGCGCGGCGCTCGAGTGCGCCCACCGCGGCTGGGGTCAATCGATCGTGATCGGCGTCGCGGGTGCGGGGCAAGAAATCTCGACCCGTCCGTTCCAGCTCGTCACCGGACGCGTTTGGAAAGGATCGGCTTTCGGCGGCGTCAAAGGTCGCACCGAACTCCCGGGCTACGTCGAGCAGTATATGTCGGGTGCGATCAACATCGACGACATGGTGACCTTCGAGATGCCTTTGGGCGAGATCAACCGCGCTTTCGATCTGATGCACGAGGGTAAATCCATTCGCTCTGTCATCAAAATGTAAGGGGAACGTCATGTCGGCCACTTGTTTGAAAACGCACAAAAGCTTCGGCGGCACGACCCAGTTCTGGGAGCACGAGTCGTCGTCGACGAAAACGAAAATGAAATTCTCGACCTTCACGCCCTCGGGGCCGGTGAAGGGCGCGATCCTTTGGCTGTCGGGACTCACCTGCACGGACGAAAACTTCATCACGAAGGCCGGCGCGCAGAAGCGTCTCGAAGAAAAAGGCCTCATGGTCATTTGCCCCGACACCTCCCCGCGCGGTTTGAATCTGCCGGGCGAGCATGACTCGTACGATTTCGGTTCGGGCGCGAGCTTCTACGTCGACGCGACGACCGAAGGCTATCGCGATCACTACCGGATGTTCACCTACATCGCGCAGGAGCTTCCGACGCTCGTGAACTCCCAATTCGGCGTTTCCAAATTGTCGATCATGGGTCACTCCATGGGCGGTCACGGCGCTTTGGTCCTCGCGCTCCGCAATCCCACGGTCTTCAAATCGGTTTCGGCGTTCTCACCCATCGTAAATCCGACCCAGTGTCCGTGGGGACAGAAGGCCCTGCCCGGCTATCTCGGTGGGGATACGGCGGCGCAAGCGAAGTACGATGCGACGGAGCTTGTGAAGTTCGGCGCGCGTTTCCCGGGTACGATTTTGATCGACCAGGGAACGAAGGATGAGTTCTACGAGAAGAAGCAACTCCTTCCCGAAAACTTCGAGGCGGCGGCACGCGCGAAGGACCAAGCGGTTCGCGTGAACTACCGCGACGGCTACGACCATTCGTATTACTTCATCTCGACGTTCATCGATTCGCACATCGATCACCACGCGGCGGCGCTTAGCTAGCGCCGCGGTTAACGCTTGAGCATCCGGTAGTTCAGCAAAACCACCGAGCCCAGAATCAGCGCGATGCCTGCCAGCTGCAGTCCGTTCAAACTCTCTCCGAGAAGCGCGAACGCGATCAGCGCCGCGAAAGGCAGCTCGATGGATGAGATGATGCTGCCTAGGCCCACCCCCGTGATGGGAAAACCTTTGTTCAGAAGGATCGGCGGCAAGACCGTGCCGAAGGCGGCGAGTAGCATCCCGTAACCGTAGAAAATCTCGGGACGGAATTCACGGTCGCGAACGAAGCCCTCGCTGACCCAATGCACATCCATGTAGTGGGGCGCAAGTTGGGTCAGAAACGCGAAGCTGAGGGCCACGATCAAACTTCCGTACAACATATACTGACTGCGTTTCACCGGATGCAGATCCACGCAGACATTGCCGACGGCGGCCAGCATGCAGGTGTAGCTCACGGCCGCCAGGATCCCGAAGAAGACGCCTTCGGGATCAAGCTTCGCCGTTGTCGCGCTGAGCGCATCCACGGCCATCAAGGTCCCGATCAAAATCAAAATGACGGCAACGATCTTTTCGGCCGAGGGCCATGTCCTTTGGGCCACGCTTTCGAAGACGACGCCCATCCAAATCGCTTGCATCAAAAGGACGACCGCGATCGACGCGTCGATGGACTGAACCGCGACGTAATAAACGACGCTCGTCAGCCCCATCGGCATTCCGACGAGCATGAGTTTCAGTTTGTCCTTCGAGGTGGGCGCGGCCCCATGACGGGCGACGAGGACCGCCATGATCGTGAGCACTAAGGCCCCGATTCCACTTTGCGCGGCGGTCACTTCGCCCGTGGTGAACCCCTCCGCGTAGGCCATCTTCACGAACGTGGACAACATCCCGTAGCTCGCCGAGCCTAAAAACACGAAAATGATTCCCGAGAAAAGACGGCCCGAAGAGGTCCGCGCCGCTGCGGATGAAGTCGTTTGCATATCAAAACCACCAAGAACGAGAGTTAAACAAATGCGGCCAACAGATAGTCAACTCTTGGTGGGAGTTGGTAGAGACGTTCAACCAAATCATGAACTTATAAATGCGGGCGTGTCTTTCGATATATCCCGCTCGGCTCGCCACCGCAAGTTCGAGCGGCGCGATCGAACTGAATACAAACAAACGGCTCTCCCTTCATCGCTTTCTGGCGGGCAACAAGGAACTCATCATCGAGCTTTACAAAGACATCCAGGCCGCCTTTGATAAGGCATTCGAGAAATCACAGCAACAGAAGGCCAGCAACGATGCGATCTTCAAAGTCACTTTCACCGCAGTCGATGTCTTGCAAACCCAACGACCCGAAGCTGGGAACGGAAAGGGTGTAAAATGAAGAGCTTGAACGTTTTTGCTCTCGTACTTTTCGTTTCATCGTTCGCAAAAGCCGGCGGCGGCGGCGGTGGCGGAGTTCTGCTCAATTTTGTCAATGCGCAGAGCTTTTCTAGTGAGATGATCTTCCACATTAAGGAAGAAAAAGAATTTACGAGCATTGCTCACGCACAGCTCGTAGATGGAGAATGGCAAGTTCAGAAAGTCGAACTACCCAAGTCGCTGCAGCAGTTCGATCCTGAGGCATCAGAAGCAATTGAAAAGTCCCGCGAAATCGGACAATGGGTTCCGCTCTATAGAGATGAATAGCGCGATCTTTGACGGCACAGGCGCCTGCCCATTTTGCAAACTTGAGTCTAAGTTCAAAAATGATTCGCGACGACAGGTCTATGAATATACCTGTTCAGCTTGTGGTACGTACGTTTTATCATATGCCTCATATCTCTATCTGCAAGACAACGCGGATAAAATCAATTTAGCGAATTGCATCGCCGAAAATATTGAATCGAACATTGAGTATGAAGACATCCGCTGCGCTTGGCTGATGGATGGCGACCCCAAGCCTAATTTTGCGCACAAAGGACTCATCATAAAATCAATTAGGGATATTCAATCGAAGCCCATTAACCACGCAGAGAAGCTCCTCGGAATCTTACGCCTAATCGCACTTAAAGCACGAGAGAACAGCAACCCCTTTGACGACGTAGAGCTCTACACCATTGATTTATTCAGGCTCAGAATTCTTCATTCTTCTGAGTTATACTCATGGCTTTCACAAATGGCATTTGATGGGCTCCTGACTTATACCCAGCCAGAAGCGCATGAGGTTATCTATAACACAGAAATGCCTCAAACCAGCATTGAAGCGCGCGCAAAGCTTACCCCAAGAGGATGGGCGCACCTTAGTGGCGTTAAAGCTACGGACTCCCGAAAGGTCTTTGTAGCAATGAAGTTTAACTGGACAGATACTGAGAGAGAAATCCAGATCAAGTTTCTTGAAACAGTAAAATCCGCATGTCGAAATTGTGGCTATCAAGCTGATATTGTGACGGAAGATCATGAGGGCCCAATTTTAGATAAGATTATTGCCAGCATCAAAGAAGCAAGATTTGTGATAGCCGACTTTACGTACAATAACCGCGGCGTCTATTTTGAAGCTGGTTATGCCCGAGCCCTCGGAATTCCCGTGATTCACACGGTAATGTATGGCGACACCGAGGACCCCAAGGACGACAACAAACACCTGCATTTTGATGTTAGACAAATCAACTATCTAGAGTGGGACTCATCGACTCGACTTAGAGAGCGTCTAGAAAGTCGGATTCGAGCCATCGTAGGTCCCGTGGCCGGATAAAGGTCCATTCCTTGCCAAGTGCAGGATTGGCGCAGAAGAAATTTTTGAGACGATCCCCGGAATACTTCACAAGCTAAATAGATCTTAACTCAGTTCTGGTTTGGGCCAAGGTCCGATTATGGCCCGGCAAGCCTCTGTAATCATTATTGAATGACCGACGAGACCTCACCCCACATTTACATCTCGGGTTGTGATCGGAGGTCACTTGTCACGTTCAAAAAAGAAAGTTCAGAAAATCGACTCTCGAAAGAGTGATGATATTCTCGATTTTCTGAATTTCATTTCTCGTAGAGCGAAGAGCAGTAACATAGACCAATATCTCCGGAATGGCCAAATTGATGAGAATGACCTGTTTGAATGCGGAAAATACTTTCTCACCCACGGCATGGGGTGTGATGACAACGACTTCATTCCAAATTTGAAATTCAAAGAATTTGCATGCTACGTTCCCGTGAGCGAGAACTATTATCCTTGGGCGTTCTTTGCTGTCCCAAGCAAAATTAATGATCTCGGCGAATTCTTTGATCAGCATGGTCGAAACTATCTTCTGTCTGCGGATGCCGGGAAAAAGGATTTCGCCGTCGTCACGAATTTCAAAAAAGTTTTGGTTTTCGATCTGAATCACCATCTTGACAAGTACGAAACAACGTTCGCTGGCCTGTACGACGCCCTAAATGGAACTGATGAAGATGGTTCCTTGAGAAAGTGGCAGTCGCTTCTCAATGACTTTGGGCCGGGACGAGCTGAAGAAAAGAAGAAGTCTAGGAGGAAGGAAGTCGTCGAGCACACTCATCCTAAGGAGTCGTCACCTGAGCTGCAGTATGTTAAACGCTTCGGTCACATGCCTAGCTTCGAAACCCCAATCGGATATGACGGCAAGAACTTCCAAGAAACGTTTAAAACCAAAGAGCTTCCTTTTCTTACGACTGAGACGATTGACTGGGATGGCACTACGAAAGGCACAACAAACCGGATTGTTTGGGGTGATAATTTAGCCGTCATGAGGTCCTTGCCAGACGAATGTCTGGACTTGATATATATTGATCCTCCATTTTTTTCTGGTCGTAACTACAACTGTATTTTTGGTGACGATGATGAGGTGAGATCCTTTAAAGATATTTGGGATGGCGGCCTCCCCACCTATCTTGCGTGGCTGAACGCTCGTTTGTGGGAAATGAAGAGGCTTCTTAAGTCAGACGGCTCCATTTTTGTTCATCTAGACTGGCACGCCTGCCATTACGTTAAAGTTGAGCTGGACAAGATTTTTGGGTACGACAATCTAGTCGACGACATTGCATGGTGCTACTCCGGGAGCAACAACACCAAAAAGACTCTCCCTAAGAAACACGACACAATTCTCCATTATGCGAAGTCGTCGAACTACAAATTCAACTACAAAGAAATTCTGGTCGAGCCTCGCTCGACGGCCCGTTACTATGTCGATGAGAATGGCCGTAAATATACAAAAAAAGATGGGAAAATATATTACTGCAAAAATGATGGGAAGATTCCTGAAGACTACTGGGTAGATATCCAGCGCCTACATCACATATCAAACGAGCGAATTGGGTATCCAACTCAAAAACCCGAGGAACTAATCGAGCGGATCATAAAAATGGCTTCAAACTCCGGCGATGTCGTCGCTGACTTCTTTTCCGGGGGCGGGACAACTCTGGCGGTCGCCGAAAAGTTAGGTAGGAAATGGATAGGCTGCGATATCTCAAGAATAGCTGTATCGGTAGCTAGAGATCGCCTGCAAACGGCATATTCGAAGCCATCGGGTATTACTCCATTGAGGCCGGGCCCATCAGTTGGTTTTGAAGTTCAATACCACGGTGTATATGAACGAGACTTGGTCAGGGATATGGACGAAGTAGAGTATCGCACGTTTATTCTGAAATGCTATCAGGCTATTCCTAAATCCAAAGGCGACCTAATTCACGGCTTCCGAGAAGAACGAGCAGTCTTTGTCGCGCCATCCAATAAAAACTTGCGAAAAGACCACATAGAAGAATTCCACTCGGAACTCGCTCATTTCAAAATTCAAAACGGCGTCATTCTCTCCTGGAATATCTCAAAGGACGTCGAAAAGTATGTCGACGACCTTCGAAAAGGGTCTAATGGTCCCGATATTCAACTCGTTCAAGTTCGACTTGTCGACATTGACAGCAACGAATTCAAAGGGGACAACATTCGCTTCCTTAACAAGCCTGCCGCAATCATCAAGATGAATCAAAAGTCAGGTCTCACGTGGACATTTGATGCAACTGCGTCGTGCGGAACGAATGGTGCCGACATCCACTACTACCAATGGGACTTCAATTATAAGAACAGGTTTGCTCCATCGACAAAACCAAATTTCAAGTCCGATCAAGATGGAGACGGTAATCCACTAAACGATCACAAGCGTATCGAGTACACTTTCCCGGCTGAGGGTGATTACAAAGTAGCTCTTCGAGTATTCGATAAATCTGGTGCGGAGGCCACCCAGTATGTGGCCATTTCTGTTAGTCAGAAATCGAAGAGAGCATCCTAACCTATGGCTGACTTTCTCACCTTCAGAAAATGGGAGGCTATTCACGGCGAGAAGTACGAAAGGTGGCGCTCAGGGAGATGGATTGAGTCTAGCAAGGAGACTCAAGTCTTCTTGAACCATCTTTTGCCACTAGGCATAGTTGAGGGCGAGAAGCGCCTTCTGCCCCATCAAGCAGAGACTCTGCAGCGGGTTATATACAGTCACGAAATTCTGAAAGTTAATCCCGTACTTGCGACACTCGCGACAGGTACCGGTAAGACCCTGGTTATGGCATCAGTTATGGCTTGGCTTCTCTGCACAAAGAAGTCGGACACATTTCTAGTTTTTTGCCCAAATACGATCGTGCGTGATCGCCTGAAGCGTGATTTCGAAACGGGTTCAGTATTCGACGAGTTTAACCTAATTCCGCCCGAGTACGCTGCAATTCGAAAATCGATTCGTCCTTCGATCATTGACGGTTTTCAGAACCTTGCCAACTTGCGTGGCTTCAATTTGATTGTTGCGAATCGACACCAGTTCCAGCAAGGGTACTCTGGAGGTCAAGACCACCTCAAGTTCTTACTCGACAATGGTGGCTCTATCGCGATTTTTAACGACGAAGCTCACAATACCCGAGGCCCGGAATACAAGCGAACCTTGGATATCCTTAAATCAAGATCAGCATTTAGGTTTGATGTCACCGCGACACCGGATCGAGCCGACAATCTTCGGCCAGAATCCCATGAGATCTATTCTCTATCCGTAGTCGAGGCAATAACAGGCAGCTATAAAAACAACTCCCATATTGATCGAAGATACAGCCGTTATCCTCGCCTCATTAAAGACGTTGTTGTTCAGCGACCCTCCATAAAACGGTATGGTGCGATTAGCCTCGGCGATGTGACCTTCAAAGATCAGTCTTCAGGTCAGATTCTTCGGGTTCGAGAAATTGACTGGGATGATCTTCCAAGAAAGAAAAATCTCCAACTTGTGATGGATCCGGGTTGCATGAAAATGCAACTTCATCTAGCGGTCGAAGCGTGGAAGCGAAAAATTGAAGTAGCAACCGATCGTTATAAGCCTCTCCTCTTCGTGATTACACCTAGCATAGCCGGAGCCAAGCAAGCTGTCGATATGATGAAGAAGGAGTTCAAGCTGAACCCACTTCTTGTGGTCGACGATGAGACTGAGTATGAAAAATCTGAATTGCGGGAGGCTGCCGCCAAATTGGGAAGCGTGGAATCCCCATATGATAGCGTCGTATCGGTCTATATGCTCCGTGAAGGCTGGGATGTTCCTGAAGTTTCCGTAATATGTTTATTGAGAGGATTCGGCTCACCACTCTTTGCCCACCAAGTGCTTGGTCGTGGACTTCGGCTTATTCGTCGTAATGGGTGCGAAGGAGACCGGAACGTTCAAGAACTCACAATCATTGATCATGAGGCGCTCGGCCTAGATTACCTTTGGGCCGAAATCGATGCACTTGTCTTAGAAGGCGATACAGTCATTCGCGAACGAGAAATTGAGCGAGACGAGGATGCAAAAGCGGGCGACAGCCAAGAGAAAGTCTATAGGGAGCAAACGGTTACAAGAGAAGATCTGCTCAAACTTTTAGAGGTGCCTGAGCCACAGCCAATAGAGATGCTCTCCTTTGAACGCTCCCTTGAGCTTCTGGATCAAGCCCTTGATTGCATCGCTGACTACCGACCGGAGAATCTCATCTTTGTCGAAGTTGAAATCGAAGGAATAAAGCGATTCCGCCCACAACGCCCTGAGGAGTCATCCACTCGCGGACTCAAGCTGACGGCGATCCCGACTCATGCTGAATCGCGGGAGCTTTTCGAGCAAACAAAAGGAATGATTTTGGAGTGGGCACGAGATCTTTCCCAACGATATGACCCGTTCGCAACCAAGACAAATTATCTGTATGCGATCATTCTCGAAAAAATTGAAGATATCCTTGGTGGCAAGACGACGCTCCCAGATATGGACTCTCATATTTTGTACGCTATTTCTTTGAGTATCCCGCAAATTAAAGAGTCCGTGGCGTATGAGCTGAATCAACGTATTTATGCGGAGGAGCTCCTCTATAATGGCTGAAAAAATCTATATCGAGGGCAAGAAGAGTCCTTATAACTTTGAAGTTTGCGACTCGAATGATGAAAAACGATATGCAGAGGCGCTAGATGCGGATGACAACGTTCTGGCATGGACCAAATCTCACAAGATAGTAATTCGATATCGAAATAAGAAAGGAACGATTGGCCGTTACTATCCAGATTTCTTAGTTCGCCGTAAAAATCAAAATGAACTCGAGCTTGTTGAGATTAAAGGGGCTCACCTAAACAATGATCCAAATGTTGAGATGAAGAGAAAAGCCGCAGAAGACTGGTGTATTCAGCGCGGTATGAAATACATAAAGATCGTCAAGTAGAAGGCGTCGTCGGGACCGAGACCGATCTCGTAAATTTAATACCTCGTCGCGGCGGCGGCGTAATTTCAGACTCAAATCGGACAACAGCGAGGATCGGCCACCCCCACTTGGGCTTCTGTGCTTCCCATCTCCAAGGGGATTCCTTAGTTACCCGATGACGCAAAGAATCCTTGTAAAAATCCTTCTCACTGTCGTAGGGAAAGCTTTCACCGAATATGACAGTACCGACAACACGAGACTTAAAACTACCTTCTTTACCCGGCGTCTCAATGATCGCCATCTCTTGGCCTATATATTCCGCCGGAATAGGATAGGTCCGTGTTTCAATGGTCTTGCTGCCATCGAGAATCAGACGCGAGATCGGATACTGAATATTGATTCCAGGAAGCCTCCGCTTCGATGATTTCACAGATTCAATTCCTTGTCAGCGGTTCGCTTAGGCTTCGCCAACTCTCTTGGGATTCCAAGTGGAACGTGAAGAAGGTCAGCATTGATCGGCTTATAGCAGTCTTTTCCTCCGACCTTAACCCGTTCATTGAAAGGGACTTGGCGCGAATCTGTTTTGAAGGCCTGGACGCGATCTTTGATATTGCAGCAATCTTTTTTATTCGACCATAAATCTTGCGTGTTCCAAAACTGGTTCTCACCGTTCCCGATGTAACAAACCGTGAACTCCATCGCTCTCTTAATAGTGCGCTTTTTTACTTCTTCGTAGTAATAGCGGATTTCTTTGTCGCTATAGTGCCAATCGCGAGAAGACTTGTTCACTTGTCCGCGATTGAAGAATTGGCGAAAGTTTATTCCAGTCGCTCGCTCAATATTATTCATTGAGAAGGAGCTGAATCGTCCGAAGCCGCAGATAATGGCTGGGACACCTGCATCCGCGATCTCATCGACCATTTCGAACGAACTGTATTCCAGTCTGGGCACTGGTCCATCCCAAGCAAATGACGGATCTGTAAAATATCCGTCGGGATGAATTGGGAACATAGGATTGATTCGGACAGCAGTCCAAAGACCCGCTTGATTCAATTTTTCTAAAGCCTTGAGGCGGCGTTTTGCAGAGGGCGCACCCGGCTCGATCTTTCTATTCAATTCATCATTTGTAGACGCGATGCTGAATTGAACTGAACACAGATCTTTTCGCAAAAGCTTTATATAGTCGTCATGGGCGACAAGATCAGAGCGCGTGATAATCGTATATGGGTACTCATAGTGATTCAATATTTTCAGAAATTCCTGGGTGACTTTGTATTTAGCATCCATCCACATGAACGAATCGCTCATGCAACCGACTCGAAGTGGAATCTTGCTTTCCATCACGTTACGCCACTTTGACTTTTTGTCTGTCTCAAATACCGTGTAGAAGATCTTCCTCACTTCGTTAATGTCGATTGGAACTGGGATTGGATTGTTCCAATACCCATGCACAGTGAGCTCAGCCTTCGCATAGCAGTAGGTACAATTGTGAGAGCACCCACGCCCATAGGTATCGACTTCGAATGCATAGAGGCATTGCTGGCAAGTCGAATGAGAGTTGACTAGCTTAAATGGATTGCTTTTTGTAATCCCACCGCGAATCGGTCGGTCTTTATATCTCAGCTCAAGGTCTCGATAGATTGAATAGTCGAAGGTCGACGGGTATTTCGAAAGCTTGTCGAGCCGCTGAGCATCCTTGATAAGCTTGTTGAATGTCGGAGTGAGAAGCGACATGTCCTCTTCAATAGCGAGTGACGGCGCCATGGGGCCAACCGGAAACTGAAGGATCCGTGCAGCTTGGTCTGTTTGATCAACCAACTGGTCTGACATTTCGCCCTGCTTTCTTGGTCTGCTTGCCAACCGCGTGAAGATTGATTTGCGGCTTTTTGATAAATTCGAGGATCGAAATTTTCGCGAGAGTCGTAAAGTCGATGAGCGGGTTAGAGGCTAAGAACTCCTCAACCAGCGCATCTTCTTTGGCGTTAAATCGAATTCCTCTGACTTTGCTCATTGGGTCCCAGCATTTTTAAGGATGCTGATGTCCTAGAATGCCGTTAAACACTGTGCAACAGTATTAGACATTCCATGAAGGATCTTCACCCCATCGAATGCACAGTCAAGCGAACGACATAGCAAGCACCAAAGCCTTAGATTAGGCCGGAGTTTTTCATATCCTTATAGGCTAGGTCGTGGATGTGAAGAACCCACTCCCAGATGATCGATTCCAACAGGCGTACATCATGTTTTTCTTTAAAACCCAGGTATTTCGTTATGCGCTGGAAGTTTTTGTAGACGACTCCGCTGTTAACGCAGCCTAAGCTGGAGAGCGCCAGTATGTTCCGGTTATTAGTCTGAGACTTCCACTTTCCCTGCCACTGGCTCCCATGCTTGAAGAGGTTTCCAGCGGATTCGATGACTTCGACCGGGGTCGGTTGCATCTGGGCGCTTTCTGGAGGCGACATTCTCACCAGATCCCCTCGATCTAGTGAGAATGAAAACCTAAAAGGTTGATTGTTCCTTCGAATATAAGAATCAAGTTTTTTTAGATTGGTGACTACAAGCTCAATCTGGCACTGGGAAACGACCAAAGCGGCCCCAAGTAGATCTTCTACCAGGCAATCTTCTTCGAAAAAGAGATCGTCGGCTTGGTCGCTAACTTCGTCATTATCGTCGGTGTAGCAAATTTCAATTTCTCGGCAGCGCCTGTCGGAAGCCTCAATTGCTTGCCCCAAAGGCTCCAGGACTTTCTTGAGTCCCTCAAAACGTGACTCTTCAAGTAGTTCATCCAGGAAGGAGCGGTACCAATTTACTTCGCCAATCTTCATTGAATCCTCGTTACCATGCCAATTGATGACTGGACCAGTTTGGAAATAAACCAATACTTACAATATTATAGATGCTATATATCGCAAATATCTTAAAAATTAAGTAATTTGTGTATTCTGCCGACAATCATATTATACTTAATTTATAAGTATAATATGAAGGAGCTTATGCGGCAACCCGCTGAACGTAGCAAGGAACTATTTGAGCTCGCAGAGTCTCAACAGGGCTTCTTCACAGCAAAGCAGGCTGAAAGCGTTGGCTACATTAAAACGAATCACTCTTATCACGTAAAGTCAGGAAATTGGCTTCGCGAAGCGAGAGGCATTTATCGTCTCGCTCAATTTCCCACAACGCCTGATCAGCAAAAGATCCTCTACGCCCTCTGGAGCCAAAATCGCCAAGGGCAAGTGCAGGGAGTCTATTCTCACGAGACAGCCCTAGCTCACTATGGAATATCGGATGCCAACCCTTCAAAGCTCGACATGACTGTTCCAAAGTCATTTCGACGGACTGCTAAAATTCCTAAAGTCATACGACTACATCACGCCGATCTGACCAAAGATATGATTCTGGAGAGCCGAGGATTCCTGGTTACTAAGCCTAACCGTACAATCAGTGACATCATGACATGCGGTTGGGTGCCATTCGAAATTGTTCGCCAGGCATCCATTGAGGCGCTTAAACTGGGACTTCTGCAGAAGTGGGAAATTGAAAGCATTGTCGACCACGTCATTGCCCCATCTGAAATGCGGGTGCAGCTACAAACGCTGCTCAAGGAGATTCGCAAGTGAATCCATACAAAACGGCAGTCTCTTTTCGCCGTGCCCTTGAGGATAGAATTGCTCTCAAATCAAAAGAAGCTGGAATAGACATCCAGCGCCTCCGCCGGGATGTCGCCTTTGATCGTCTGCTAGTCAGGCTATTTTCGATGCCGACTCCTCCGTGGGTTCTCAAGGGTGGCTACGCCATGCAACTTCGCACGGATAGCGCGAGGACGACGAAAGATATCGACCTCGCTCTGAAAGACGCAAAATTTCTTTTTGGCGATGAGGATTCCAAGCATCTAGCCATACGTGATTTGCTACTCAAGTATGCGTCCACGGATCATCAAGACTACTTCGAATTTCGCATCTCAGAGCCCACGCAGGAGCTTGCGAATGCTCCTGAGGGAGGCATCCGCTTTAACATTGAAGCGCGACTTGCGGATCGAACGTTCGAGAGATTTCTCCTCGATATTGCAGCAGGAGACGTTTGGACTGAGCCTCTTGACCTGCTGAAGTCGAATGACTTGCTGGAATTTGCAGGCTTCGCACCTCGAGACTTCCCGGCAATTCCCAAGGAGCAGCAGTTCGCGGAAAAACTCCACGCATATTCACTTCCGAGGCCGCCAGATAAGCCAAATTCTCGAGTCAAAGACCTAGTTGATATGGTTCTCCTAATTCAGGAGGGCTTAGAGCCCGAACGGACAGCTTCGTTTTTAGTGGATACTTACAAGCGACGAGCGACACACGCGCTCGACCTTTTCATACAAGCACCGCCAGATCACTGGGCGAAAATTTATCCGAAGCTAGCAGACGAGTGTGGAATCTCCACAGATCTCGCTGAGGCGCTAAAAATCCTATCAGACTTCGCCAAAAAGCTGCGCGTCTGAAGTAGCTTACTATTCACTTCGTGCAACTACGTTGGGATATTTCAGCAACGATTTCCAGAATTTTTTCAGATGGCGGTTTCCGGCGAAGAACTGCCAGATTGCGAGCGATCCTG
This sequence comes from Pseudobdellovibrionaceae bacterium, assembly GCA_019637875.1. Taxonomy (NCBI): domain Bacteria; kingdom Pseudomonadati; phylum Bdellovibrionota; class Bdellovibrionia; order Bdellovibrionales; family Pseudobdellovibrionaceae; species Pseudobdellovibrionaceae bacterium. The sequence continues at coordinate 23,791 of JAHBUW010000010.1, forward strand.
CGCCCTGCATTCCTTTTGCCTATCTTGGGCTTCTCCTCGATCACATTCCCTCCTGTCGGTGAGGACAATATCACAATTCCCGGCCTAATAAACTGTGGATTCGTATAGAGAATTCAATGCGTGTTGAGCCATTGGCCCATCTACGGAGCTACAAAACCCTACGTCTCAGAATGAATCGCCGGGCGAGACTTTAACTCAATTAGGCCTTAGCGCTAACCGATAAAGTATCGGAACCTGGGCCAGCATTCGCATGCTGGACAGAGGTGACCACTTTCAACAAGTAGGTTCAAATGAGCACCACTCAGTCGCAAGCTATCAGCGCCATTCTCGAAGGCTTGGGCCGAGACAACATCTTCATGATTCACGGAAAAGCCGGAACAGGAAAGTCGTACTTGATTCGACAGCTTGTAGAAGAACTAGGAAAGACCTATAGCAAAGATCGAATCAAAGTTGTTTCTCCGACAGGGCTTGCTGCCTCGATTGTCAATGGGGCGACAATTCATCGTTTTTTCGGCCTTACCAATTTTAAGGAAGGAACCTACAAGACCGTCGGCAGAGCACTCGGAAATCACACCGTCAAAGAGAGAATCAAAAAAACAAGAATCCTCATCATCGACGAAGTTTCAATGGTCCACCGAGACGTTTACACAGCTATCGCAACGATTGCAGCTCTTGTAAGTGGCGAACAAGTCAAAGGCGCAAACTGGGGGGCGATTCCATACCACAAAAAATCCGATCGAATTGCAGAATCAATAAAAAGCACATTCGGTCACATCAAGATCATCCTGGTTGGAGACCTTCACCAGCTTTCGCCGGTTGATCGTCGCGGATACAAAGATGTCTGGTTTTTTGACTCAAACAGATTTTCGGATGCCAAATGCAGACTCCTTGAACTGACTCAAGTCCATAGATCCTCAGATGAAGAGTACCTTGAATTCCTCGAGCAGATTCGTCGTGGGAACAATAGCGATCTAGTTCGTCATTTTTTAGCAGAACGCGTTCAAACTCCAGACACTGACACCATGAGAATCTATGGAAAAAATGAGCAGGTGAATGAATGGAACTCCAAACAGCTTGACCGGCTGCCAGGTATCGCCGTTTCATTTACGTCAAACTATGTTGCTGCACTCTATTCGCCTGAGCAGGCAGATCCTATCCGAATCAAAAACTTCTCCTCGGCAGTTTTGGCAGAGTTGCGCAAGAATGCGAGCTTCCAGCCTGAAATTTCCCTCAAAGTAGGCGCCAGAGTCATGATTCTCGAAAATGACTCGGACAGTAATCGGTATAACAATGGTCACACTGGTTTCATTGTGCAAATTGCTGCAGATCACGTCTCGATCCAGTTCGACCACACGGGAGAAGTGGTCAACATCTATCCCAGCGAGCGCGAAATTCTTGACCCCGACTACTCGCTCATCGGATGGGAGCATAACTTGCCTCTGACTCTGGCGTGGGCAACGACAGTGCATAAGGCGCAAGGTCAGACCCTCGACCGAGTTGCCGTGGACCTAAGAGGTTTTTGGGAGCCTGGACAAGCCTACGTCGCACTTTCTAGATCGCGGAGGAAAGAGGACCTCATCGTGTTGGGATGGGATGAAAAAGCCATTATGCCTCCCAATCCACACCCAACTGAATGGCTACAGTCGCTCCGAATGAAAAGAGCAGGATAGCCAAGATCACTACAGAAACGTAAAAGCCTATTTTCTAAATTCCAGAAGACTAAGTTCATTCCGTAGGCCTAATTCAAGCTTTTCAACCCACAAGTTAAATTCTTTTTTATCTTTGAAACGTGCTTTGTCTTGAATGGCGAAACAAATAAGCTGCCAGCTTATCACTGATAGCTCATTTATCTCCTGCTTAAGAACGGTCCTCTCCCCGTGATGAGAAATTGAGCTTCGGAGACCATAAAGCTTCTTAACAAGAGTCTTCATTTTTATTCTGTCATCAATTTTGTTGCACAACACAAGAGCGCATCCACTCGCGATAGTCGCGGCGATAGATTTCTGAGAAGTCTCAAAGAAGGCCTCGATAGCGGTTATTAGACTCAGCAATTTGTCAGCAGGATCAGGTAATTCTCGTGCATGAGAGTGAAAGTGAAGTGCCGTTAAGATTGTTCCCTCAAATGTCTTTGTCGCGTCAAATTTTGCTTCTGTCGCCAAATCCGCAAGTGTCGAAATTTTTAGATCGTCTATAAGTTTCAGTGCCTTCTCGTCGATCACCAGAGGAGCCTTCGGCCCCACCACGGTTTGAGCCCATCGAATAGAATCATTCGCTCGTGTGAGCTCTAGCTGGAGACCCCTGAAGAATTCACCTTTTATCCCAACACGAGTCTCAAAAAATCTCGGTGTCAAAGCGTCAGCCAGAAAATTTAGGATCGCAACGGTTAGGCGTAGTTCTTCACGCGCAATTTCCTGAGCCCGGGTACTTTCAGCAACCACAGTGCGTTCGGCGCAAACAGTATTGCTGAACTGGTTGATCATTTCATTTGTGCGATCGAGGCTCTCTTTTTTGGATACGGTGTCCATGTCTGCGTCTGCCATTTCTGAGATGGCAGCAGCGTCGGCACGCATTTTTGAGAGGTATTCATCTGTCACAGTAAAAAGTCGAATTTTCCCGAGCTTCAATTCAGGCGTTTTTAGCGCTATGCCGTCAAGAGGGATAAGGACTGTGGTCTCTGAGGCAAACTGACTGTACTTGTCACAAAGGTCAGAAAACATTGTCGCAATGCCTGAATTATCAGGGGTGCCGACATTCTTCGATACGATATGATCAACTTGCTTCTCTAAGTATTCTTGGGAATACTTCCTTATCCATCCGTCCTTCTTCAATAAGTCGGAAATGATAGCCGACCGCTTTTCACACAGACCATCATCTAATGCGAACCCTGATGAGCCGTCAGTCCGCGGCCGCGGTATTTTGACTTTGGCATTTAGGGTTGAGGTTGCCCCATCGACGATCTCGATGAGGCGGGAAATGTATTTCTCTTTTTTCTTGGGATGCATGTCTCAATATATTCTCGGCAGCCTTGCAAACGAACAGAAAACGCTCGCTTGTAGATTTGCCGCAAGGCAGTCGAACGCGGTGCAAATCAGGATTACGATTGGGGTGCAGTCGGCGCAACATCCACCAAATACCCCCGCGCCTCCGGATACTTCTTCACGCAAACACAGGTACCAACTCTCAGTTTCTTAACCAAATTCGGATGTATGACGAAGCCCTCGACAGTCTTCACGGACTTCATACCCGTCGGCCAATCGACCATGAGGCGTCGTTCGTACTGCTCCGTGGACTCCCGAACCGTCCGGGTGCCAGCCATGCCCGCGATGATCTCCGCACTCTCGGGTCGCTTCTGAAGAAACGCGTACAGCGTGGACATATTGCCCATGAGACGTCCCGCGAACTCACGACTGATCCGCTCCAAGTCGCAAATCTCCTGGTGGGCGACGACAATGCTCATTTTCGAACTGCGAGCCCGATCCAAAAAGGCGATGAAATCCTCCGACGCCATATCAGCGAACTCGTCGATGATGACTGTAAACGGAATCCTTTCCGCCTCGGGCACCTCGGCGTCGATCCGGGCGGAAACGGCCTTCAGATCCTGAAGGATAAATCGACCGATCGCTTTGGCGGTTTCGCCGTACCGGCGGGAATCCAGGAACACATAGTTGATATGACCCTTCCGTACGGATTCGAAAAGATCGATCCCAGGTCCATCGTCAACGATCAGCTCTCCGAAGTCCGACAAGCAGATGCTCTCAAGTTGCGTTCGAAGGCCTTGCAGCGAACCCCACTGGTCGGAACTCTTGGCAAATCGGACGCAATCCTCGAATATCCGCTTCTCTCGGGCGGCAGTCTCGGGCAGGCGACAAGCCAAATCCTCAAGAAACCGCGGTTCACTGGCCGCACGCAGAACAACACCAAGATTCAGCGAATAACCACCGTGATCCCGAAGCCAGCACAAACCGATCAACAACTTCAAAAGAAAACTCGCCGCCTGGTTCTTGTAGAACTCTTCGGACCAGTTGAGCGCCATCATGATCCGATCCCGCAGCTGGTTCGCCGTCCCGTTACCCAGCAAATTGTAGCGATGGGACATCTTCAAGTCGGTCAAAGAAAAGACCCGCAGATCCTCAAGACGGTTCGCTTCCGCCGCGAACTGCGAAAACTTCAGGATCGTGTTCATGTCCGACTTCAGATCTATGAAGAGAACCCCGCGGCCTTGCTCGATTCGCTGTCGGATGATGTGGGAGATGAGTACCGTCTTCCCAAAACCGGAAGCTCCGACGATATGGACGTGGTGATTGAGCTGCCCCTCCGTCAGCCATTCTTGCCGCCACAGGCTGCCTTTTACCTTTCCAAGTAAAACTGAATTCGGAGGCCGGCGGAAGTCTTTGGCCGCACCGACGATTTCTTTCGCCAGACTCACAGCACACCTCCGAACCGTGAAGTAAAAGACCGTCTTTCAATCTGGATCAGATCGCCGTACATCCGCGACTCCTCACGAAGCGCTTTTTCAACGGTCTCCTTGAGGCAGAGAAAGTAAACACGCCGAAACATTCCGGGCTGCCCTCGGCGTTCGCGAATCAACTCGACATAGTTTTCTATCTTGTCGCGGTACCGGCGCCGCGCTTTCTGGGCGATCTCGAGTTCAAAAGCCACGACCTCACCGCCGGGCAACGTATAGATGCCGTCGGGGACATTCGCCGAGTTCAAACCGTAGTCGGCGGCCGCTTCGGATTTCAACCGACGATCCGAGATCCAATGAACCTCGCCGAACTGACGCTCGATATTCAGTCGGAACTCGATAACAACTCGATCATGCAGCAAAGTGCGATGGTCGAAACCACGTACTGGCTTCGCCAAACTCCTCATGGGGCTCATCGTCGCAAGCGCGTTGAACGCCTTCAGGGTAGTGGTGAAGTACCTCTCCGAATCCAGATGGGAATACGTGACGCGCAGAAATCGAGCCTGCACCAGTTGGTGCAGGCGTTTCTTGGCCCAGGCCTCGGACTTCGCTTCCTCGGCACTGAGGGTTGTCTTGAAGAATTTCTGGAAGACATCCCGCACCCTCGCGAATTTCATTTCCAGGATGAACTCGAGAACCGCAAGATCCCTCTCCGTTAACTCGACCCTACGAACCGCACTCTCTTTCTCGATCGGGAATGACTGCTGAACAGCCTCTCCAAACGTCGCCATTGCCCCTAGATTCTGTTCCATGCCCCCGGTCCCACGGTAAACCATACCCACTTCCTTTCATTGTTTTGCCGCCCTCCATGTCCTTTTTGAAATGCACCTCAGATCCCTCCCGGCCGTGTCGCTGACCACCTCCTCGGGAACATCGTGGAGAGGGGGTGGTCAGCGACCGCAGAGGCCGGGAACGGACTGATAAGTCCGCGAATCTTCGACGACTTGGAGGGCGGCTCCTGTGACGAAAGCATCGCGAACGAGAGATGGTTCGAGGGATGAACGGCTTTGGACCTCAGGAATTCTCTGATAGCCAAGTGATAGCCTCAGATAGCCAAACCAGGTGACGAGTCGTGATTTTCCGTGACGGATGATGCCTCGGAAACGTCACAAACCCTTGAAACCTCTTGGTTCCTGTTTTCGGGGTCTTGCGCTTGTTTTGGTTTTTCGGGAGCGAGTTAAATGGGGCGACCGACGGGGCTTGAACCCGCGACACTCGGAATCACAATCCGATGCTCTACCAACTGAGCTACGGCCGCCACTGACTCGAGAGGCACTACAGGACTTAGATCAAGTCCCTCGACCCATCAAGCCCAAAAATACCCCCGCCTGCGTTAAGTAGCTAAGAAGTTAGGCAAAAGTCGTCCAGGAGAGGTTGATAAAGGCCTCCGTTTCCCTTGAAATCAGGGGATGCGGAACCACATCCCACCCCCTGCCGTTCGCGCACGCGGCCGAGCGACGGTGACAGCCCTTGTCCTCAGCGGTCTTCTGAGTTTGGCCGCGAACACCGCGCACGCCCAGCGCGTGGAGCAGGTGCGCGGGGACCGCGTCCTCATTCAAACCGACCAGCTGAAATTCGCCCCCGGCCAGAAGTGGGAAGCCATCGACGGGAGCGGCGATATCGTGGGTACCATCGAGATCAAAAACTTACGCGATGAAAAAGCCATCGGCGCGGTCATCGAAGGCGTCGCCGTGAAAGGCGCGAACTTGCGCCTGAAGACTGATCTGAAAACGCTCTCCGAGGACGAAAAGTACCGCACCCGCAAATGGTTCATCGGTCTGTCGTCGCTCTCGGCGCAGGTGAAGGTCCGCACGCTCGGCACCGATACCGAAACCGATCTCGTCGGCGGTCAATGGGGCGTGCAGGCCGGTGCCGATCAGGTCCTGACCGCCCACCAGACGCTGCGCCTGCGCGCGGGTTTCGATCTCGTGCGCGCGCGTTCGGACATCAACAACCTCACCGACTGCGGCGGCGACCGCGAGTGCACACTGTGGACCCACTACGCGACCGCGAGCTTAGGTTTCAATTTTCAGCTGATGCCCGAAGGCCACTCGTGGAATACGGGGGTCTCGACGGCGTTTACGGGTTTTCTGCCGCTCTCGCGCGACAGCGACGTCCTTGACGCTTCGAAGCTCGCGCTGGACGGCGGTTTCGAGGCGGGACTTTTCGCCAACCTCAAAACGAACCCGATCACCTGGCTTGAGTTTTCGATGCAGCGGATTTTCCTACGCGATACCGATCGCGTACGCCCGCAGCTGATTCGCTTCAACCTGACTTGGATTCAGAATTTCTAGAAGCGCTTAGAACCCGTTGTCTAAGATCACGTCGTTGTAACGTGTGCGAACCTTCTTGAAGAGGTCCGTATGCGGTCCCGTAATGCCGTCAGGCCCCACGGTGTTGGCGACATCACGACGGATCTGCATGCGACCCGGCAAAAACTTTTGGAGCGAAACCATATTGGGGTTCGCGCCCGCAGCCAGACCGCCGGGTCCGCCGCGACCTCGACCCGCACCGGTGCCGCCATTCATCTCGTCAGGATAACCGTTCCCACCGCGCGTCCCGGCCGAGCCGTTCCCGCCCTGGGCGCCCTTCAAGACGTCGGGATCGAACCGCGAACGTCCGCCACCACGACGCGCGTTTTGTTTGCCCGCGCCACCGCCGCCGCCCCCGCCGCCAAGACCGGCCCCACCACCGCCCGCCTGCTGGGCCATGCGACCCAGCTTCGAGCGCTGATAGTTACTCATATCCGCCGGCGTATCCCCCAGCATGAGCGGGTCGCCGGATGTGTTGACCTTCGAGTTGAATCCGTCCGTATTTTTGACCGCGCTTCCCATGCTGCTGGCGCTCGGCGATCCGTAAGTTTCCGGCATCTGATAGCTACCCTGGTTCAGGTCCATGCCTATGGGCGGAATCGCCGGCGGCGGAGTCTGACTTCCCAGCGCCGAGCCCAAACTCTGCAGGGCATTGCCCAAGGCCTGATTGGTGCTGTCTTGCTTCTTCTGATCCTCTTTGGCCTGTTTGTTGTCCGCGGCTTTTTGCTGAAGCGCGGCCCGTGCGTTGTTACAAGAATTCTGCAGCGCCTGCACGTTGCTCGTGAAAAGATCGCGAGCGCTTCTGACGTGCCCCGGGATCGAAGACGCCGAGGCCTCTCCGGCTTGGCGATTGATCTGCACCCAGTTGTCGCTACGACCCGCCACCGGCGCCGCCGCGTCCGCGCGCGCGCAAACGTCGCGGCACGGTCTCAGGTACTCCTGGCAGGCTTGGTCGGCTCTGTTCGCAAGTTCATTCGACGACGACTGGAAAGAGGGAATCGAGTTGCACGCCTGATTCACCGAGGCCTCGTTCCCGCCCGTCAATCCGTTGATCCGGCGATAATCCTGATCGGCCTGGTCGCGCGCGTTCGCAAGCGCCCCTCGGCAGTTCGATTCGGATTGGGCGCAGACCATCTTGCATTGGTGATACAAATCATTGCGGTCCGTCCCCGCATCACGAATCGCATCCTCGGCGCTTTCAGCAGCCTCCCCGGTCGTTTGCACTTGGCGGGTGCGATCGATCCAGCGATTCTGCGAGATCCCCAGCTCGGCCAAGGTTTTGCTGTAACCGACGTCACCGTCGGCGCGTTTACAGTGGGCGTTCACGTCGCGTTGCAACTCTTGAAACGCCTCGGAGTCCTCGTCGTAGTTTTTCATCGTCCGCTCGAGAATCGGACAATAGCGGTTCAAGGTCATCTCGGCCGCGATCGCGAACGGAGCCGCGAACAGCGCACTGATTGTCCAAGCCATCAACGAAAGAACGGATTTGTACCCCATACCTTGAGGATACCAGAGAGCCTTGAAGTGACCGGGCTTTTTCGAGCGGCGTCCCGGTCTGAGACGCCGCGATCGTCAAGATCCTGGACAGCCCCCATCTTATTTCGACGGAGCCGGGACCGCGAGCGGGAAAGGAATCACCTGATAGCGTTTGGACACCTTCCAGAACAAATTGGAGTGGGGACCGGTGATCCCGTCGGGACCGGTGGGCGTCAGTGCGGTCGGACGACGTCCCGCCGCCGTCGGCAGGAATTTGCGCAAGCCCTCTTGGAATCGTGCATTCACCTCGGCCACGCTCATGCCCCGAGCCGCCGCGGGCCGAGCACGACCGCGAAGTTTCCCCGCCTCGGGATACCCACCCGCCGCGAAACCCGTGCGTGAGGGACCCGCTCCGGCCAGGGCGCCGGCGTAAACGTCCGTATCAAAACGTGAGCCCCGCGCGTTTCCGGCGCGGCGGCGGGCGTCCGCCCCTGCGGCATTCGCCAGCCCGCTGGCCGACGGAGTTCCGGTCACGCCCGAAGCCTGCTGCGGCATCGAGCCCGACACCGAACGACGACCGGGTGCCGTGAGCGGCTCTTCTTCACCCATCATGATCGGATCGGTCGCGGAACGGCTCAGCGAGCCGTTGTCGAGCCCATCGCCTTTCACCGCACCGGGGGAAAGCGAGCCCGGATCGGAAGAATAAAGTGCCGGCTGTTGCGCCACGGTCGTCGGCAGAGTTTCCCCCGTGGCGAGATCTGTCGCGGGCTCATTGGCCGCGTTCAAAATCGACAGCGCTTGGGGCAGCATCTGCGCGGCCGTCGACCAGAAGTCACCGCCTTGTCCCGTCGTCGCGGGTTTTTCCGCCGTCTTCGGCGCTTCGGGGGTGGGGGTTGCGGGCGCCTCGGCCAAGCGGCGACGGGCGTCGTTGCAAGCGCGATCCAGATCCGCGCGGGTGCGCGAGATATTCAGTCCTTGGTTCAAAGCCGAATCGACCATCACGTTACACGCATTGTACGCCACCGAGCGGGCGACGTTCATCTCGGGCGTGGTGGTTCCGGTCCCACGCAATTCGCGGAAGGACTCATCCACCGCATTCACCATCGAGCGACACTGCGCCTGCAAGTCCTCGCACTGCCGACGCGCGTTCGACTGCGCCATCTCGGCGCCCGATTCAAAACCACCGATGCGGCCGCAGCCCGAATTCACGCGGGTCGCATTCGCCTCGCCGGTCAAAAGAGCCATGACGTCCGCCGCCTCGGCGCGCGGTGCTTCGAACGAACGTGCCGAACGCGCGTGGCACTCGGTCATCAGCTGGGTCGCGCTCTCACGGGCCGCGCGGTACTTTTCGATGATGGACGACGCCGTTTCGGAGCGCTCAACGAAAGCGCGGATCTCGCCCGCACCGGCGACATTGTCGGGATTGTTCGAAAGGTAGGGATTCACGGTTCCGCTGAAGTGGGTGTCGGCGTTCGAGTTCCAGTCCAGATCCGCACAGTAGCGCGTATGATCGGCCGCCAGCGACTCGCGTGCGGTGGCGTTTCCCGAGTAGCGGGTTTGCATCTGTTCGAGCATTCGGCAGTAAGCGCCCAAGGTGTACTGGGCTTGCGCACCGGCAAACACCGGGCTCAAGAGCGCAAGGAGCAGAAGGGATCCACGGATTTGATTCCGCATAGGAACTGCCTTTCTACCCCCCGGTAGGCTTACAGGATAACTCCCAAACCCCTCATTTTCAGAGGGAAAATCCCAACTTGAGACGCCCGGAACCGCAAATTTCGTAACTTCTTTAGACAGTAGAAAATGCCATGAAGGTCCGCGCGGTCGGATCTTGGTTGTCGAATGGAACCACTGCTCCTGTAAAAACCTCCGAGTCTTTACTCTGCCTTCACGATTGCTCGAATTTCGCACCGAGTTGAGGTAATTTCCGGCCTCTAAAAAAGATCGAGGTGCGGGTCGATGCGTGTGAAACGAGCTCAGACGTCTGCGGTTATGCTTCTGCTGACGTCTATTACGATCAGTTCTTTGACTGCGTCCGCGCAGCCCGACAGCACACCCGTTGTCGAATCCCTCACTCAACTCGAAAAACAAGAAGAGTCCACGGTTCGCCGCAAGCTCGACTGGAATCTGGAATTCGCCGGTGAATTCGAAGGCCAAGGCCGCGACGAATCCCTGGCGGTCGTGACCGGTCTGGGCCTCGACATGAACTTTCAGTTCTCGAAAAGCCTGTCGCTGATCCTGGCGCCCACCGCGCGTTTTTATTCGGCCCGCAGCCAGCAGCGCTTCGACTCGGATAGCTTTGAAGATCGTATTTATCTGCGCGAAGGCTACATGAATCTGCAGCCGCTCGACGGCGAGCATTTCAAGCTCGGACTGCGCGCGGGCTCGATCTCGCAAAAACTCGTCGATCAGCCCCAGCTTTTAAGCTCGAGCCGCAGCTTTCCGGCAGTGGCCCTTGTCACGAGCTACACCGGCGGTCCCGTGACCGTGGGCCTCGAAGCCGAAGAGGCGGTCCCGACCTCCTATACATACAACGCCCTTCGCGAAGATAAAGAGCCCCTTCCGGGTTTGCGCGCGACACGCGCCTCGTTGAGCGCGGAGCTTCTGGGCAACATGAAGCTGTCCCTCGCCGTCGGGCAAATGAGCTGGCGCAACCTGCCCGCGCGCGTGGCCTTCAACTCGCAAAAGTTGGGGAACACGCCCCAGGGTGAGCTCGCGCCCACCAGTCGTTTCCGCACGGGCTTCAACACGGGCTTCGTCGGCGCGCAGCTGGATTACTGTCTGGACTGCAAGATCGGCGGAACCCTGCAAGGTCGCCGCGCCCGCAACTCGTCGGCCCCCGACGATTCGGCGGACAGCCAGATGATCGGCATCGCGGGTCACTACCGCACGCGCTCGCTGATCACCTCGATCGCGATCGACAGCTTCTTTGCCGAGAGCGACGTTTCGCCCGCGGCTTATACTCCTTCGTCGATGGGAAATACGAACCGCGCGGGCAACCGTTTGCGCCTGGAGTTCGAAATCCCCTCGATGGAAATGACCGTCATGACTCAGTTCGTGCAGGCGCGCACTTTGGCGCCGACCCCGTACCAAAGCGATTTCAACAGCCTTTACTTAGGAGTCGAGACCCATGGTCCTTGGATTCAATAAGAACGCAGCTTTGCTCCTGGGGTCCCTCCTTTTCCTCGCGGCCTGTGATAAGGCCGACGAAAAGGCGAACCTCGTTCCGGGCGGCGAATCGCAAGCCACGTTCCTGGTCGACAAGGCCTCGGGCGAAGCCGAGCTGATCAATCCCGACACCAAAGACGTCTGGCAGACGCCGATTTCGGCTTCGTTTTCGTTCATGGCGTGTCTGAAGGACCGCGCGAACGGCGAAACCCTGCGCGGCCAGCGTTTCGGAATTGAAAAGCAAGAGGACGGCACCCAACTTCCCGTCGAGGAAGCCTCGGACGTGAACGGCTGTATCAAATGGGTCGAGGAAATCCCCTTCAATTACTTCGCGAAGCGTTCGGCCCGTCTGCCGATCACGCGCTATGTTTTGGGCCAAGGCATCCACGCGGGCCGCGCCGAAGTGAAGCTCGCGATCAATCCCTGGGCCCTGGGCTCGGGTGCGCGCGACAAGGGCGACTCGGTCGTTTTCTTGCGTGATCAGATCCTGCCCAAAAACCAAATGGCGCCCATGGGCCAAATGCGCGCGACGCTTTCGGGCGAATCGCACGGTAACGCGGATCTTTGGATCCCGGAAGTGTCGATCAACTCTTTACGCCGCAAGGACTTCGCCGACGGCCAAGCCATCGACCTGAGCTTCGAAGTGAAGCCGCGCGTGCGCGTGCAGAACATGAACGGCGAGATCGACTACTTCGACCTCAAGGCCGGCGAATTCGACATCGTCGCGCACTTGATCGCGACCGACACCGGCGCGAATCAGAACGAGCGAGTCCTGCTCACGCCCCAAGAGCTGCAAGGCTCGGCGAAGCTGATCGACGGCTCGCTCGTCGTGCAGACCCGCACGTCGCTGGAGCGTCGCGTGTCTTCGGGGAACCTGGAGCTCGCGCTGAAACTGATTCCGAAATCCATCGGTTCGCTGCGTTCTTTGAATGCGTTCGAAGGCGTTTACGAACTGGGCGCCGCCCATGAGCTGAGCCGCAGCCCCAAAGGGATGCTCACTCAAGCTTGCCGCAAAGGCGAGATCACCTGCCGTATGTCGCAGACTCTGGAGGCGACGTCGAACTTCGACAAACTGCGCGCGCAAGGTTACGGGCTGAAGAACGAGCCCTATATCTTCTCGAACTTGAAGCTCCGTTTCGTCAGCGTTGAGCCCGGAGAGACCGCGACCCAACGTGACGTCGCCTACGCCGCATCGACCTGTATTAAGGATCGTTGGACCGGTCAGGACATGGCCGATCAGCCCTTCCAGATCGAATATCTGGACGAAAAAGGCGCGCCCATCGCGGCAAAAACGCAAACGCGCATGACCAACGAAGAGGGTTGCCTGAGCTGGGAATCGACCATCTTCCACAAATACTACCAACCCGAACGTTTGATCTGGCATGACCTGCGGATCACCCGTCCCGGTGGCTACCAGAAGTCGCTGCGTTTCGCCCTGAACCCTTGGGATGACAAGTTCACCTTCGGTTGGGATGAGCGCGAGTTCTCGAAAGACTTCACGCAAAAGCTGCAAACCCGTAAGAAGATCCCTTCGCGTTTCTTCTTAGCTGACTTCGGTTACCACGCGATCCGTTTCCTTTATAACATCGACCGGTTCATGGAACTGGAAGTGAAGAAGACGGTCCTGATGGAGCTGAATCCCCGCGTCCTTCGTTACTCGGGGATCGTCAACGCCCGTCGTCAGATCGAGGATCTGCGTGACGGTATTTATTTGATGAAGGTCGCGATCGAGAAGAACTACCTCGATCCCGCGGACAAAGGCCGTCATATCAAAAACAAACGGGAGAACATCCCGTCGGCGGTCATCGAAGAGCTGGGCGGCGAAGTCGCCCGCAAAGAGTACATCACGTCGCAGACGCACCTGGTCCGCGTCGTCGACGGTCGGATCATCCATCCCGTCGAGCTGACCATGCGCGATCTGCGTTTGATGCGCGTGCGTTCGAACTTCCTGATCCAGCTCGAAACGGTCGACGAGCGTTTGCTGCAAGGTCACCAGGTCCTGCGCGAGCAGTACAAAAAAGATCTCGCGATCTTGGCCGAGCGTCGCGGCGCCATGAAAGACCTGCCCGTCGATCAGCGCGAAGCGGAACTCCGTAAAGAGGCGGAAGATCGTAAAGCGAAACTGGAATCGGCGTTCTTCCTTTTGAAAGAGCGTCTGGCCAGCGAAGCGCCCTCGCTCGACAATATGAATCTGGCTTTGGAAGAGAGCGTGATGGCGCCGCTGAAGGCCGCGCTGGACACGAACGATTTCACCGACGTGAAGCTGCCGTCGAACGAAGACTTCGACGTGAACAACTTCATCGAAAAGGACTCGGGCCTGGAACGTCGGACGTTCGTGGGTCCCGTCATCTATCTGTCGAACGGCTACTCCGACTCGGTCCGCGCCACCGACAACTTGGATGAGGCCCGTTGCCAAGAGCCCTACTCGGAAGACCTCGCGCAGAAAGGCCTCGCGTCCAACGCGGCGATCGCGAAGGAAGCCTACAAGTGGGAAGAGATGGCGCTGTTCACCTCGAAAGAGAAGGACATCGCGAGCTCGCGTCAGAACAACGCGTACCGCTTCTCCAAATATTATGGATCACTGAAGCACCTTTGCTACAAGCAAGTCGATGACCTCATCGCGCGCGAAAAGCAGATGGAGGCCTTCTATCACGAGAACATGCCCGTGCTCTCGTCGATCTATAACTACGTCAGCCTTTATAACTTGGAGTTCCTGAGCTTCGGCCTGGAACAACCCAAGAAGCTGGACGAATCGTGCCAAGGTTCCGTGGAGTCCTGCATGCGCACGACGCAAGAGCGGATCCTGCAACCCGCGAACGCACTGAAGTACGTGAACCAAGAGTTCGCCGCCCGTCAGCGCGCGCACTCCCGCAATGCGAACGATCAGATCGCGAAACTTCCCAAATCGTTCACCATGAACGATCTGGAGCCGCTCTTGTTCTCGAAAATCGGCTCGACCACATCCAATGTGGCGACCTGCGCGCTGCTCTCGGGCCGCGTCGCCGAGCGTTTGAACTCGGTGAAGGACGACGAGAAGTACTCGAGCTGGTTCAACTCGGTCTGGGGCACGCTCTGGCACTCGGAATCCGAGCTCGCGGCGATCGTCTTCCGTCACTGCATGCTCGACAACAACGCGGGCTACGGCAACCTCGTTGTCGAAGACAAGCTGCGCGTGAACGAGACCGGCAAGTACACCTTCTTGGGTGGTTTGCAGATCAACCTGAACGTGGGCGAAAGCTTCTCGTTGGGTCGTTCGAATTCATGGGGTTACAGCTTTAAACCCACGGACGTCTTGGACGGTCCGATGATCGTCGGCGGCGCCGCGATCGGCGCGATGATCGGCGGCCCCGCGGGCGCGGTCGTCGGCGCGGGCGTGGGATTTGTCGGCTCGAAAGTATCGGATATCCTGAAGCCCATCTCGATCAGCTACGGCGGCGGGATGTCGAGCTCGGACGGAACCTCGGTCAGTCAATCGACCTATCTGGTCGCCCAGATCGCGCGCTTCTCGCTGGAGCTCACGAACTACGAACAGTGCCGTGTCGCGCGCTTCGATCCCGAATGGGCTTTGAAGATCACGACCGATAACTTGGGACTGAACTCGCGTTTGGCGGAACTCGTCGCGCGCGGGGTCTTCATCTGCTCGGGTCGTCAGAACCAAGCGCCGCGGAATGTGGAAGAGTCTTACTTCTACTTCACGCAGCACTTTACCGAGGGTGACATGCTCGACCAAGCCGACCTGTACAACCACCCCTGGTTGCTGGGCCTGCGTGGCGTGCGTGAGTTCTCGACGTTCGTGAACTACACGAACTCTCAGGAAGTGCTGAACCTCGCGAACTTCACGAAGGGGATCTTCACCCCCGAAAAACGTCGTATCGCTTGGCCGCTCGCGCACATGGAGAACACCTACCGGAAGATGCTCCCGACCTATCCGGGGCTCTACACGATCGTCGACAACGGCGAGAAGACCAGCAACTACCCGCTGGCCGAGCGCCTGACGACGACCGACAACGACCTCAACTCCGAGGTTCGCTGTAAGATGAACGCCCAGGGCGTCTGCGCCGAGAAGCTGCAAACGAAGTAAGTCCTCGGTTCATTTGTTAGATGAACGCAAAAGGCTCCCCGACGGGAGCCTTTTTTCGTTTCGGCGATGGCTGTTTACGGACGCGGGTCAGTAGCGCACTTTCGCGCGGTTCTTTTTGATGTCGGACTTGAGTTTCTTCCCCTCGACCCGTTTACGCTGCGAGGATTTGGTCGGCTTCGTTTTTCGACGGGGTGGATCGCGGTGGTACGCGCGCTCCAGATGGGCATCGAGTTTCGCGATGCAGTTCTTGCGGTTCATCTCTTGATCGCGGGACTCTTCGGAGCGGATCAGCAGATCCCCTTCGGTCGTCAGCTTATTCCCGATCTTTTCGAGGATGCGGGCGCGCTCTTGCTCGGTGAAGGCCTGCGAGTTCGGCACATTGAAGCGCAACTGCACCGCGGAATTCGTGCGGTTCACGTTCTGGCCCCCGGGTCCCCGACTGCGGGCCACGCTGAAATCCAGTTCGCTCCAAGGAATTTTCGCAACCCATCTCACCGACGGCCTCCTGAACCCTATCTTGAGGTGCCCTTACGAAAAAGGCCAAAGAAATCGCCCCCGGCCTGCGAAAGCGGTGACGATTTTGGTCGCCGCTCATTGCCCCTTCTTCTCTACGGAAAACCTGAACGGGCGACGTGCGCAGAGATCGACTAAGATTCGGCCTCAACAACGTACGCATCCCGTCCGACCTCTTTGAACTTCCAAATAGCTGATGGATTTAGCTCTCCTTGGAGGAACCGATGACGTACCAAAGCGCAGTCTTGGCGATCCTTTTCGCGGCGGCCCCGGCCCTCGCGAATCTGCCCGCCTTTCCTGAAACCATCGACTTCACGCCCAGCGACCGTCCGGAATATCAAGGCGGCGTCGACTTCCGCACTCCCGTCCCCAATCCCGATTTCAACGAAATCATCGGCGGCGGGATGACCGTGCCCACGATCTACTTCCTGCCCATCATCAATACCGAAACCGAACAGTGTGACGAACCGAAGTTGGACTTGCTACTGACCTCGGGCGCCGTGGCCGCGAACCTTTGCGCGCGCAGCCTGTCGTTTTGTTCGGAGCAAGGGACCTGCATCTTGAAGGCAGACGGTGAATGGCGCACCTATAACGTCATCCGCCGTGTTCAAGGCGTCGACCGGTTTCAAGACGTGCGCGGCGCCTGCCGTTTCGGCTTCGGCGTGCGCTCGATCTGTTTGGATCCATTTTATTCGGTGGCGGCGGACCTTTCACTTTATGCTCCGGGCGACGTCCTTTATATCCCCGCCTTGCGTGACGTGCTTTTGCCGAACGGTGAACTACATGACGGCTACGTGATCGTGCGCGATCAAGGGCGCGGCGTGAAAGGCTCGGGTCGCTTCGACTTTTTCACCGGCGGGATGGGCTGGAAGGACAAGAAAAACCCCTTCGTGAAGCTGCGCTTCAACGCGAAGGGCACGGGACTGCCCTTTCACCGCGTGGTCGGCCAGGTGGCCGATCTTGTGCGCATGAAACGCGCCTTCCCCGTTTTACCTTGGCCCAATGAAGGTCTGGTCGACGCGAACCTCGCGCAAGAAAACACCGCGGGCACACCGACCTCGGCCCTTCCCAGCGGGATGCGCGCGGCCGCCCCCGTCGTCGCCACTAGTCCCAAAATCGACTGGCAGGCGCACAGCCGATCGCTACCGGATCTGCGTCGCGAATCGATCGCGGACATGCGCGCATATATCGAAGAGGCCACCCGCCAGGGCGCGCTCCTGATTCGCGAGCGAAACTCCGCACTGCCCGAAGCGCTGATTCGTTCGGCCCTGCCCGATGCCCGCATTCAAGGCGCCCCCGCGACTCATCAATAGAATCTAGCCATCCCCGCGCGTCCGTGACAGACTGCGGGGATGACAATGGAACCCAGCCCCGGCCCCCATCCCGAAACTCGTAACGGCCCCCGCGGCGCCCTGATCGGCGCGACGGGCCTCGTCGGCCGCCAACTGCTCCAGGCCCTGCTCGCAGACCCGCGACTGGGTGAACTCGCGACGATCGCGCGCCGACCCATCGAAAATCAAGAGCATCCCGCGTGGACGCAGATGATGATCGAAGACTTCGGCCAGATTTCGTCGCTGAAGCTTCCGCCGGATCTCGATTTCGCGATCAGCTGTTTAGGCTCAACGTTGAAACAAGCCGGCTCGCGCGAAAATTTCCGCCGCATCGACTTCGACTACAACCTCGCCTTCGCGAAGCTCGCGCGCGCGTCGGGCGTGAAACACTACATCCTGCTGAGTGCGGCGGGCGTCTCGGCGGACTCACGGATCTTCTACAACAAAGTGAAGGGCGAACTCGAAGACGCGGTGGCGGCACTCGACTTCCCGGCACTGACGATCGTGCGCCCGGGCCTCCTGATGGGCGAACGCACAGAAAACCGCCCCATGGAGAAACTCTTCATCCGCGTCACCAACTGGCTGACCGGCGTCGTCGGCTCCTCCCGACTCAAAGCCTTCGCGACCCCCGTCCCGGAGCTCGTCACCTGCCTCAAAGCCAACGCCTTCGCCAACGTCGACCACGACGTCCACATCATCAACCCCAGCGAAATCTAAAGGTCAGCAAAGCGCCACCTCAAGGCCCAACGGAAGCGAGCGGCGCGCGGGATTTGGTGGAGGGCGAGGCGCGAAGGGGTCCCCGACCGGAGGCGTGCTACGTGCACGTCGGAGGGAGGCGGGCCCCGAAGCAACGAAGCCCTCCGCCAAATCCCGCCGCCGCGCCAGTCCGGCGAAAGCCGGCCACGCAAACCAACGGGACCACCACTCACAAAGCTAAAAAGAATATTTCAACCCAGCCATGAAGGACTGGGGCTTCCCGGGCCGCGCCCCAAAGGGCCTCTCGGCGACGAGATACTTCCGCCCCAAAACGTTATCCGCTTTGGCGAACACCTGAAAGCTTTCGGACCAAGTATAAAGCCCGTTCCAGTCGACGATCCCGTAAGACGGAATGGACTGCCGACCGGCCTCGACGCTTTGATCGAACATCTCGCCCTGGTAGGTGAAGTTGAGCGCTTGTTTGAAGCGTCCCTGCTCGTGACCGACGATGAAGGTGTACTGCATCTCGGGCACGTACGGGAGCGGATCGCCCGAACGCACGGTCCCCACGCCCCACTCGGCGTTCGCCGAAGTGAATTCGTTTGCGAAACGACCTTGGATGTAGGTGACGTTCAACTGCACCGGGAACCAAGCGCCCCACGCGCGCAGATTGTGACCCACGCGGGCCTCGATCCCACGAATGATCGCGGCCCCACCATTGAACTGCGTATCGAGTTGCCCCGCCGCGCAGCCGGTGGAAGCGGTACAGGTGCCGGTGATGTTCGAGTAGTTGTTCTGGAAGTAAACAAGATCCGCCTCGGTCGTGCGCGACTCGGAGAGGTACTTCACGCCCGCTTCGAGGTTCACGCTCTCTTCGCGCGCTTCCGCGCCGTTCGGATCCAGCCCCGATGCCGTCACCGCCGAATTCAAAGAGGCCTTCAACGACAACGTCGGCCCGATCTTACGCAGAAGACCCACGCCCGGCACGAAGTACGAATCCCCGCGACGACGATCCGTACCCGCGACTTTGTCGCGCGCATTGAAGATGATCGACTCGTAACGCCCCATCACCGAGAAGACCCAGTCGTCCCAGCTGATGTCGTCTTGGAAACCCAACGAAGACGCGAGCGCCCAATCTTGATTAAGCTTGTCGATGTTCCCTGCGGTCACGCGATTCAAACGCCCGCCAACCATATCGAACGTATCGTAGGTGTGATTGCGATCGATCTGATCCTGGTGCACGCGCGCGATGGTTTTGAACGAGTGGTTCGGCCCGTAACCGACGAGATCCCCGGTCCAGATCGCCTGCACGCCCTGGCTGACGAATTTACGATCGTTGTTCGCGTAAATCACTTGGCCTTGCGTGCCGCCGACGGAGCTTGAGTCTTCCGTTCCGCGCAGAATCCCCGCGAACAAAGCATCGGCGCCCGTCGGGTTTTGCAGAACCGATTTCAAATTTTTCGTGGCATCACCGAAGCGATCAATGCGGTACCAATCGCGGGCGTAATCGTGACGATAGGCCGCGACTTTCAAAAGCCCCGCCTCGCCGATCTGCCGGTTGTATTCGAGCTGGACGAGGTAGTGATTCCAATTCATTTCGTCCAGCGCGGACGAAGCGTAGCGCCGGTAAGGGCTCGCGTCGAAGTCGTCATCGGTCAAGCCGAGGTAGGTTTCGTGCGAACGCTCGTAGCCGTAACCCAAACGCAGTTCCACGAACTGCACGCGGTCGTCCACCGTCGGCAGATCGAAACGGAACTTCCCTTGCACGTCGCCGCGCTGAAAGCCCGTGGGTCCACCGCCGTCGATCTCTTTGAAGCCATTCGAGCCCATATGCGAGGCCTCGACCAGGTAGCCGCCCCACGAGGTGCCGCCGCCGGTATAGAGCTTCGTATTGCTGGTGCCGAACGAGCCGTAACCGAAATCGATGCTCGACTTCGGCGTCACCGGAATCGCACGCGTATTGTAATTGATCGCGCCGCCGATGGAGTTCGGTCCGTACAGCATCGCCGAGTAGCCTTTGAAGATCTGCAGCTCTTCGGCCAGGTTCAAAGACGGCGTGTAGTAAGCGGCCGGTGCCGAGTACGGCGCGGGACCGATCAGGATCTCGTCCTGCATGATGACGATTTTTTTCGAACGGTCGGGATTCGTCCCGCGCAGGCCGATATTGGGGCGAAGCCCCTGGCCTTCCTCATCGCGGACGTAAACGCCCGGTGCTTGGCGCAGGGCCCGTCCCACGTCGGTCAAACGCGCTTCTTCCAGAGTCTCTTTGGAAATGCGTTTGGGCGCCGCGGGCTGCGAAAGCTCTTCGGCCTGCATGCCGGTCACCCGGATCGTCGACAGCTGCGTTTCCGCGCTGGCCTCTTCAACGGGCGTCGGGTTGGGAGTCGGAGTCGCGGAAAGTTCGGGGGCCACGTCCTGCGCCAGCGCCATCAAAGGCGCGGCCAAGGGGGCGGCCAGCGCCACCCACAGGCTCAGAAAGAGCGATTTAGTCATTGTCGCCTTGGTATCCGGGAGGCGCGCGCAGCGACAACATCGTCAGGACATCGGTCTTAAACAAAGTCGTGATCACGCGCAGGTCTTGAAACATCGCGCAGACGGGAACACGGCGATCGGTGACGGTCGTCGCGCGGCAGTCTTCCGCCAGCATATTGTCGATCTGCTCTTGCAGGGTCGTGCCTTCGGCCTCCACCGCCGCGAGCGAAACGTCCAAACGTTCCATCGCCACGCGCAGCTCGTCGACCGCACCCGGATAACCGCGGCTGATCAACAGATCGTCGATACCGAATGCTTTTTCGGCGGGATTGCGCGAGCCCCAGAATATCTCTTTGAAGTTGTCGAACTGCATGCGGATGCCTTCGAACGCCAAACCGCTGTAGGGGTGCTCGGCGTTTTCGGGGCATTTCCAAGAGTCGCTCGTGCAAAGCTTATGCAAACCCAAGGGGCGTCCCAGGCGTTCGTCTTTCAGTTTTTCGAAAGCGAACATGCCGTGCACGACCGCGGTGACCGCTTCCTTCATGTCGGGATAGACGCTGCCGTCGATCATCGATTTGGAGTAGTTCCCCTCTTCGACGTCCCAACGCTTTTCCAAGTACACGGCCGCATCCATCACGTCTTGCGAAAGGCGTTCCGCCAAAGCGCAGCGGTCGACGGTCTTTTCAACGGCGGGCTTTTCGGTCCACGCCTTGACCAGCGGGAAGGCCCGCGCATTACAAGCCGATTTCAGATTCGGTTCGAAAAGCAGATACTCGATGGCACCCAGGCCACGCAGATTCACGCCCAAGGCAGAAACGGGTTTCGCCGCCTCACGGGTCAAGGCCTCGACCTCTTGGTCGATGCCGCAGGTATTGATGAAGGGCCAAGCGTAAATGCGCGACTGCAACGCGCCTTTGTCTTCCGCCAGCGGACCGAAGGTCACCACGGCCAGACCGTGAAAGGCCAGCATCGCGTCGCGGAAGGCGTTCTTCGCCGAAGTTTGCGCCGAGGGCGTCATCTTCGATTCGCACGAAGCCTGAAGTGTCGCGCGCAGAACCTCCGCCTTCAGACGGAAGTTGCGGACGTCCTTGACGACCAGATTGGTGCCCAGATTCACGAGCATTTTCGCGTCGGTGAACTCACCTTCGTTGGGCTTTTCAAAACCGGGAGGGAACGGATTTTTACCGACGGGTCCTTGGGGCGCGGGACCACTGTCCCCTTGGCGGCGCGGCGTATTGCCGAAGTCCGAGCAGCTCACGACGACAAAAATAAGTGCGGTCAGAGAAGCGACTCCGCGCACGAGTTGGGGCATTTTCATGGGAACCTCACATTCGGTATTCGACGGGGAGCACGAAGACCCATTGCTGCTTCTTCACCTCATCGGGGAAGGGCTTGAGTCCACTGATCTGAGAGATCAACTCCCGCGCGGCTTTATTCAAAGTTTCAAATTCACTGGTCGAAACCAACTCGGCGGCGGCGACGCTACCGTCCCGACGCAAGGTGAATTTCACCAGCACTTTCCCCTGCTGGCGAAGACGTTTCGCGAGCAAGGGATACTGCTTCTTTTTCTCGAGCATGGCCTGAAGTTCGATGCGGTAACGTTCTTGCGCCGAAACTTCGATGCCATTTGCGGTGCCGTAAACCTCGGAAGCCCCCGCCGACCCCGAAGGACCGGATTCTTCCGACGTTTGCGCAACCGTGTCGATCGCTCGGTCTTCCTTCGGCAAAGCCGGGGCCGTCTCATCCGAGACGACCGGCTTCGCTTTCGGAACCGCGGGCTTCATTACCCGCGGAATCTCCGCCCGTTGGACAGAGACTTGGTCGGAATTGCCTTTCACTTCAAACAACACGACCTCGACGACTTCATTCGGAGTCGTGGAAGCGTGGCCGATCCATAAGTAACCGGCCACATGCATTGTCAGAGAGAGGGCAATTCCACCCCAAAGAGGCTTATTTATAGCTGACCTCTTGGAAGAGCTTGCGAGCTTCCGGTGCGCGATCGCCGACGACGGTCCAGTTCCCCATGTCGAGTTTCGGCGTGCCCCAGTCTTTGATGAAAGTGTTGGGCAACAGGCCTTTCAAAGCCGGGAAATCAAGGTGCTCCGAAGACATTTGCAGTTGGAACTTCTCTTCGAGCATCAGACCGATGAACTGCTCGGCCAGTTTCGCTTGCTTCGAAGTCGCGGCGATACCGATCCCCGAACCGTTCGCGTGCGCGCCGGTGGTGTTTTGGTTCAACCACTTGATCTTCACGGGGAAGTTCGCGTTGGTCGCGTAGTATCCCGCCAGGTAGTACGAGTTCACGAGACCGACCGCGCACTGACCGAGAGCGATGGCTTCGATGACCGCGTTGTCGTTCCGAGTGGGATCGATCGCCAGGTTCTGAACCCAACCATCAACAACTGTTTTCGCCGCATCGTAACCCAGATTGTGGATCAGGTTCGAAACGAGCGCTTCGTTGTAGCCACCGTTCGAAGTGCGCAGGCAAAGACGGCCCGCCCATTTCGCGTCCGCGAGGTCTTCGTAAGTGTTGATCTCGTCGGGATTCACTTGCGCGGGATCGTAAACCAGGGTGCGAACACGGTAAGTGACGGCGTTCCACAGTTTACCCGGGTCTTGCATTTGCGCGTCGACCAGGCCGGTCACGGCCGGAGTCACCATCGGCTGGAAGAATCCACCCTTGGAGAGTTCCGCCAAATAAACCATGTCTTTCACGAAGATCAAATCGACGGGCGAGCTTTCGCCTTCGGCTTTCAGACGCTCCAGCAGCTTGCCGTAGGGCATTTCGACGATTTGCACTTTTTGACCCGTGCGGGCTTCGAATTCATTCGCGGCGGGTTGGATGCGCGAAGTGGGACGGTCCGTGTACAAAACAACATCGGCCATCGCGTTTGCAGAGACAAACAGTGCGGCCATCAGAACGCTGATCTTCATCATGGGTCAGGCTTCCTTCCGGGTTTCCGGAGTTAGATCGGTTGTTGAAACAACGGCCGGTTTAGTGGTGCTGATATCGAGAGGCAAAATCATTCTCGATGACGGTTTCAACTGAGAAAGACTTGAAGATGAAAACAACTTGAGAAACGGCGCCGCCAGATGCCGCCAGAGCGCGCGGTGATGGACCTCATCCAAGCCCACGCTACGGACGTCGCCCGTCTCTTTCGAGAGCATCCGTGCGCCCACAAGCCGATCCCAGATCGACAGCGAGACGCCGTAATTATGGTCCCAGTGCTCGGGCTTCCGCGAGTGGTGGATCTGATGCATTTTCGGGCTGATGAAAATGTGCTCCAAGGGGCCGAAGGCGAGCGGGATGTGGCTATGCCGCAAATTCGAGCCCAGGAAGTTGAACACGAAGCCGAACACGTTCACCCCGAACAGGGTCATCAGCGACATCTCGGCCTCGAAGAAAAAGATGAAGGCTCCCGCGGCCACGCCCAAGCTGAGCGAGTTGCGGAGCGTGGCGATCGCGCTCTCCAGCGGATGCGTGCGGTAGAGCGTGATGGGAGTCAGGACGCGCGCCGAGTGATGGGTCTTGTGCAGCTCCCACATCCACGGGATCTTGTGCATCAGGAAGTGGTGGAAGAAGCGCAGGAAGTCGTCCCACAAAAACGCCAGCACCGTGAAGCCCGCAAGGTACAGCGTACCCGACGGCACCCCGCCGAAATCGCCGTTCACGTACAAAAGCCCCTTCACCGTCCAACGCGAGAACCAGAAACTTAGATCCAGGAATGGGATGAACAGCAGAACCTTCAAAACCGAGTTCAGCGCGTAGACCTGATAGTCGATGCGGGTCGAAGCGTTCCACCAGTAGCGTTTGCGGAAAAGGGCTTTCTTCAGAAAGGCGGCGATGTCGCGACGATCGTAAAAGGCGAAGGCGGCGATCAACGCGATCGAAGCCAGAATGTTCATGTGAAACAGACGCGACCCGGGGTCGTCGACGGGGACCCAGAAGCGGTCCACCCACTCGCGCAAGGTCGGCGAGCTCGTCAGCTGAGAAATCAGTTCTTGGGGCGTCACGGCATGGGTTTGCTCCCGGAGGCCGGACCTGTCAATTTTTGCGGCAGATGCAAGCGAGGTGAAAGTAGAATTTCTAGCGCGTGCCCGAGTCCGCCTCCGGAGCGGCCGACGCCGGCGCGGACGTGGAGCTTCCCACGGACGAGGGGTCGATGAAACCCAGCTTCAGGACGCTCTTCGAGCCCAGCGCCAGATCAAAAGGCTCGGTCGTTTTCGGGTCAAGCCCCAGGTTCTCGAAGAAGGCCCGCGTGTCCGCGTTCATCTTCATCGGGTTCGCGCCGACGTCCGGATCGGTGCAGGTCTCATCGAAACGTGGAAGTTTATCCATGGAGCCCAACTTGTCCGCGCCGATCTTCCCCTTCTTCGCCCCGGCCTGCGCGCGGGAACGGAGGGACAGCTCGCCCAGGGAGTGGCAGGTGTAGCTCACCTTGGCCTTGCATTTGTCGCCGCCGCCAACGCACATGATCTTCGTGAGCTTCGCGATCGCGGCGGAATCCATGGGCGCGCCGTTCATCAGCACGTTCAGCTTGATCTGCTTCACGTTCACGGTCGCTTCGTTCTGGGTCCATTCGCCGCCTTCGGCTTCACGAATCCCCACGCAGCCCGCCCCCGCCTTTTCATTTTTCATGTACCAGGCGGCGCGCTCCACATACGGCAAACGGGGTGAGCCGAAGCCCGAGTACGCGGCGCCATTCACTTGGACTTCGTGGAGGCAGACCTTCTTCGCCCACAGCGGCAGCGGCAGGACCAACAGCGCGAGGATCCGGATCAGCATCTGGGTCGTCGTCTTTTCCATACGTCAATTGTGGCATAGGGATCGCGCGCAACGCGAGTGAATTCAGACGCCGGGCGCTTCCCGAACCAGACTCGACCGGAACTCGCGCGTTAAAAAACGCACCAACTCTTTGAATCGTCCAGGCTCATCGAAGCTGCGCTCGAATTGACGGCGTTGACGTTCGGCTCCGGACTCGCCGTTCAGGAGAAGGGCGAGGGATTCGCGCTCACGACCGTAACCGAACTCCGTGAAGAGCGGGTCCAGGAGCGCCAGCAGCTCGTTCATCTCTTCGCGAAAGGGGCGCGAAACGCCGGTCGGATTCTGGATCAGCTCCGCATGCACGCCGTAGCGGGCCGCGCGCCATTTGTTTTCACGCACGAGCCAGTCGGGCGGAAGCTCGGCCTCCGCCGGAAGGACTCCCCGTTCGATCGCGTGGCAAAGAACCTGGATCAGCGCGGTCAACGCGAGGACTTCCCCCAGCGTCGCCATCCCGTCCAGGATGCGGATTTCGAGCGTCCCGAAGCCGGGGCTCGGGCGGACGTCCCACCAGATGTCCTTCACCGAGGTGATCGCCTTCGCCTGCGTGAGGGTCGCGACCAGCTCCTCGAACTCCCGCCAGTCACGGACCAGGCACGGATGCCCGCCCGTGGGAATGCTCTCGAAGATCGTCACGCGGCTCGACGCGAGTCCCGAGTCGAGTCCCTCCCAATACGGCGAACTCGCCGACAGACACAAAAGATGCGGCAAGTATTTCAGGAGCTGGTTGTTCATGCGGAAGCAGTGATCGCCGCTGGTCATGCCGACATGCACATGCACGCCGAAGATGACGAGACGGCGCGAGATGATCTGGTTGCGATCGATCAGAGCTTGGTAACGTTCCGAGGGGTAGAGCGTGCGCTCGGTGTAATGCGCGAAGGGATGGGTCCCGTTCATCGCGAAGTTCACGCCGAGCTCGTCGCCGATGCGGGCGAGCTCGTTCAGGGACTCGAGCAGATCGGCACGGACTTCGTGAACCGTGCGGCAAGGTTTGGTATTCACCTCGATCATGCTCTGAAAAATTTCAGGGCTGACGCGCTGGGGGTCGCCCCGCCAGCGCGACAAAATCTCGGGGGACTTCCCGGTCAGATCGCAAGTGTCCGGATCCACGATTTGCAGCTCAAGCTCAACACCTAAGGTGAATCGTTCGGAAGGGGCGAAAGCGATCATCGGGCTCCTGAGAAGTTAGGCTTTCATCAATGCCGTCATGTTCGGCATCTCTTTGTTGGTCAGATTCTGCTCCACGAACTTCCAGTTCACGTGCTTCCAGAAGGTCTCCATGTATTTGGGACGGAGGTTCCGGTAGTCGATGTAGTAGGCGTGCTCCCAAACGTCCGAGGTCAGAAGCGGCTTATCCCCCTTGGTCATGGGGTTCTCGGCGTTGGAAGTCCCGACGATGTCGAGTTTGCCGTCCGCTTTTTGCACGAGCCAGCCCCAACCCGAACCGAAGACCGCGACGGTCTTATCGGTGAACTTCTTTTTGAACTCCTCCATGGAACCGAAGTCGCGCTTGATCGCGTCGAACAAGGGACCCGAAGTGGGCTCGGTGGATTGCGGAGCCAGGCCGTACCAGTAGAACGTGTGGTTCCACGACTGAGCGGCGTTGTTGAAGAGCGGACCCGAGGTCTTTTTGACGAGCTCTTCGAGAGTGAGGTTCTCGAACTCGCTGCCCGGAAGCGCGTCGTTCATTTTGTCGATGTAGGTTTTGTGGTGTTTTCCGTAATGGAATTCCAGCGTCTCGGCCGACAGGAAAGGGGCCAGGCCATTTTGCGGATAAGGAAGTTCCGGCAGCTTGAATTTCATGATGTTCTCCGTGTCTGAAAAGGGTCAATCCCGCGGTCATTTTGCGGGAGCGCGGAGTGTCGATTCAAGCGAACTCAACTGTTGATTTTCACTCTCATTTCCGAGCGCGAATCGCGCGCGGGAGAGGACAATCTCCACAGCCTCACGGCGTAAAAAATTCCACCGCCGAGCGACAGCGCGAGCAGCAGAAAACAAAGCGACGAGAGAAGCGTCACGACCCGGGTTTCACCGAGCAACTGGTAACCATGCGCCGCCGGCACCGCCATTTGCCAAGTTTGCGTGAGGATCGAGTCGCGGACCTGGCAGGCACCGCCGGGTTCGCCCGCCGCGAGCACGAGTTGGCCCCGGTGACACAGGCTGAGCCGCGTATAACCGGACTCGGAACGCAGGCTTTCGAGCGCCGTTTTCAGAGGAAGTGCCTGACGTTCACGCACGAAAAAGCTCACCGTTTCAAGCACGTGGTTTTCCGAAAGCAGCCGCGTGCGGCGTTCGTGAACATCGAGATTTAAGGTGACGAGAAGCCCCAGGCTCCAAAGCGCGATCAGCGGAATGAGGACGAGCGCCCGGAAGGACGGCCCTGGAGGGAGAGTCGGCATGCCCCCGTCTTAGGCGAGAGAGTGCGGCGTGTCAATACGCCTCAGAACTGATCCCAGCTGAAGCCGATGGTGACCACGAAGATCTTGGCGTCAAAGCCCGTGCGGGGGTTCTTGGCTTTACGAAAAGTCTCCTGATATCGCTGGTTTTCCGGATCAAGCTGAAGGGCCAGTTCGAGTTCCCGCAGGGTGTTCGCCCGGTCTTTCTGGCGCCAGTGGTAGGACGCCAGATGGTAATGCGGAAGCCCCTGCTCGGGGTGGGCCTTCGCGTATTGGCTCAAGCGACTGAGCGCCTCCTCACTCCGGGCCTCGCCGAAGAGCTTCATCTCCAACAGCTGGGGCTCCGTGGGGGCGAGCTCCAAGCCCCGATCGACCCAATCCCACAGCGGGCTCTCGGGACCGAAGGGATCTTCGCCGGCGTCGTTGAGGTAGGTCATGACGTGGGCTTTGATGGCTTCCGGATTGTTCGGCAGCCGGCGGGTCAGCGCCTCGGTCATCTTGCGCCACTCTTCGACCTCGGCGGGTTTCAGCGCGCCTTGTTTCGTGAGCTGCGCGACGATCTTGTTCACCAAAACGCCGATCTCCATCGAGTCGTAGTGATCCCAGTCCGCCGTGAGTGCGTCCATCACGCGGGCGCGCGCCATCATCAGAAAACTCTGACAGCCCTGGCGCTGGGTTTCGTCGTCGGGACTTTCCGCGAAGCTCGCGCAGGTGCCGGTGTCCAGACCGATCACCGGCGGCGTGCACTCCGAGCGCAGCGTGAGCGCCCGGCGCGCGATCATGTCCACCAGCTGATCGACGGAGTTCGCGAACAGCACGCGACGCTCTTCTTCACAGTTCACGGTGGCCGCGACGGTTCCCGTCGTCGCGCTGACCGGTAGGTCCATTTCGATCGGCGCCATGGCCTGCACGGAAAGTTTGCGGGCGCCGCTCATGTCGGGCTGGATGATTCGGCCGTCGGGCGTCTCGTTCGCCCGAAGATTCCATCCGAGGTAAATCGCGAATCCGAGAGCCACGGCGACGAGCAGGCGTTTGATCATGGGGGTCAGCGGCTCCCCGCCCAGTAGGCGGCGTTGGTCAGATTGTAGGCGAGAATCAACTGTCGATCCGGCGATAAAAGGAAGGTGCCCTCAAGCCCGTGACTTGCGGTCGGCGTTCCGTCCCCCGGAGTCGCGTCGAAACCCAAAACGAAAATCCCGCTTTCGCTATCGACGAGCTGGAATTCACCCTCTTGGCGCGAGCCTTCGGGCGTTGTCATGCGGAAGGGCTCGTAGCCCGTGCCCCCGCCTCCGTTGATGCTCGAAAAACTCCACAGATCGCGGAAGTTGAGCGTGCCCGAAGCGTTGACGCCAAACTCGATCAAGGTGAAGGGTTGCGCCAGATCGGTGCTTGCCGCGCGCGGGATGGAGGTCGCCTTCTGCGCGATGAAGAAAAACGAACCGTTGTTGCCGCCCGCGATGGTGCGGAAGTCGTCCGCCACCACGATCCCCGCGCTGGCGATATTGCGTAGGTAGGTGTTCGCCCCGAAGTTCAAATCGAACTTCGCCGTGCGCACCGCCGCGTCCACCAACGCCAGATGATTCGTCGCCGGATTATGCCCCGACGGAACGCTGATGGTCGTCGGGCTTGAGATCAGCGGGAGCGCGTTCATGAATCCGTTCAGCAGCACCAAACGCAGCACTTGAAAATTGGAGAAGTAGGCCGACAGATTGCTTTCTTTATTCAGCGTGAACCGAAACGTCATGCCGTAAAGATCCGCGCCGTTTTTCACCAACGCGCGACCGTAGTAGGTCTGCTGGGTCGACAGAGTTCCCGCGGCTGTGGTCGCGCCGGCAACCAAAGCGTCGATCGTGAGCGGTGCACCGAGGCGCGTGAAAGCGTTCATCATTTTCGAAGCGCCGCCCGCCCCCACGCTTCCGCAACCGGCGAGCGTGAGCGAGATCGTGCAACTCAGAAGGACCGCGAAGAGTCTCATGCGGTCATCCTAGCCAATGGGCCGGTTCGTTGTCGAGATATTCGGTTGCCGCTGCCGCGCACTTGCGCTGAACTGAAAGCCCCATTCCCGAGGTGAATCATGCTGAAACGTGCCACGCTCCTGCTGACTTTTCTCGCCGCCGGTTCCGTTCACGCCGAACCTTGCAACGAGGCGATCCAAAAGCTGAAAACGCCCGAGTTCCTGGGCAAACACTTCAAATGGAAAGAACCGGCGAAGCCCGACACCGATCCCGAACCCGAACTCGACTGCAAAGCGAGCGGTCCCCTTTCGGTGAACGGCGCGGCGGCTCCCGTTTTTCAAGTGGGCCTGAAGGGACAGAAAAAACGGATCGCGGTACTGACGCCCGAGGGCGCGGACGCCGTCGTTCTGATTGGCGAACCCAAGGCGCTTGAGACCGCGAACCACAAGGTCTTCGGCAAGGCTTTACCGCTCGCCAATGAACTGACGACCTGGCGCAAAGTCACCGTCACCGACTTCGAAGTGGCCGACGGCAACCTCTGCGCGAAAACTTCGGGCGTGAAGGACATCGTGAACGGTCTCGTGGTCACCTGCGCGAAATCGCCCACGAAAAACGACGTGCGGACGCCGATCTCGCTCGGCGCGGCGATCATGCCGCCGGCGAAGGCCCAGCAGGTCGCGCTGAAGGAATTCGCGCGCGTCGAAAAAGAAGAAGAGCCGCCCGACGTGAAAGAGATCTTCGGCGACAAAGATACGGTCTGGAAGCTGTCGCTGGGCGCCGACGCCAAATCCTCGTACTACGTTTTCTGGATGGGCCAATTCAGCGCGAGCGGCATCATCGTCATGATGACCTCCATGGACGGCACCGCCCAATCCGAAGTCGTCACCGGCGCCTTCGAATACGACCCCAAGATCGTCGCCGCCAAAGTGGCAAAGTGGCAGAAGGCCAAATAGGGTACCACGTACCGCGTGCGGTACATGGTACCGCACGCGGTACGTGGTACCTTACGCGGCGGTTTTCGTTTCGGGTGTCGGCAGCGATTCTTGCGCCGAGATTTGGGTGGCCAGCAGGAGTTTCAAGAGCTCCTTGATGTTGATGCCGCCTCCGGGTCCGTGGACTTCGATGATCTCCACGCCGCAACGTTTTTGGCGGGTGGTTTCGTTCGTTTTCGTCCATTGGATGCGGCCAAAGAGCGTGAACTCACGCAGCTCAGGAATGCGTAAAGAGAAAACCAATCGCAGTCCGGGGCGAAAGAGCGCGCCCATGATGCGATCCACTTCGAACGAGAAGCCTTTCTCGCTCATGTCGACGAGGTCGATGCTTTGCCAATCGCCGTCAACCAAGACCCGCGCCGGCAGATCCTGCAGCACAAGTTTACGTTGCGTGCTGCGCTCGTCTTGCGTGAGCGGAGCCTTGGCCGTTTCGGTTTTGGCGCGTTTTTTCAGTTCGACCTCTTGAAAGGTCGTTCCCAATTGAATCAGGTTCCCCATGGAATCATCCCCCTCGGATAACTTCCCCATTTGAACTGTTTCGTGCTGGATCAGTTTCTCATAAGCGGACGAAGGTCGGGGGCGAAAACCGATTTGGGGCTGCATTTTCATTCCGAGACGCCCTAAAATCGATCTGGGTGTCTCATGCCGAGACACGACTATCCCGGAGGCCGCCCGTGTTCGAAGGACTCAAAAACATCAACCGCGAGAATCTGAAGATGACGGCCTACGTGAACGTGGCCTCGCTACTGAAACTGCCGCTGCTCGCGTTCTGCACGCCGCAAGTGGTCCGTATCGACGACGAGCGCAGCGAAATCAAGGTGCGTCTCGACTGGCGCACGCGCAATCATCTGAACGTCATGTACTTCGGCGCGCTCGCGATGGGCGCGGAACTTTCCATCGCGCTGAAGGCGATCCAAGAGATCCAACGCGCGAAGCAGCGGATCGACTTTATTTTTCAAGATTTCGACGCGCAGTTTTTGAAACGCGCCGACGGTCACGTGCACTTCATCTGCGACGAGGCGGCGGGCGTGCGCGAGCTGATCGAAAAGGCCGCGGCCTCAACTGAGCGATTCCACCACAAGTTCGAAGGCTACGCGGTCGTCGAGGGCTCCACCGAGCCCGTGATGAAGTACCACCTGACGCTGTCCGTGAAAAACCGCTCGAAGAAGTCCTAAAGCCGCGGAAGGCCGCCCGCGGCGTCCAGATACTCGCGGGTGAGTTTCTCCATGATCTCGCGGCAGCTCAGGATCTCGTGCACCAGGCCCACGCTCTGTCCCGCCGACCACACCGTCTTCCAGGTGGGTTTCGTCGCCGCGGCCTCGAGCGCTTTCGAGCCCGCCAGATGGATCAAGGGCACGATGTACTTTTTGGTGTGTTTGTTCTCTTTCAAAATCTTCAGCGCGAGCGGCAAGTCGGTGCCGATCTTGTCGATGTAGGGCGTGCGGATGACCGCCGCCGGCGTTCCCGACACCCGCGTCGTCATCACGATATCTTCGGGCGAGGAGTTCACGATGGCGTCCTTGTAAGCGGGGTCGATCTGCGCCTCTTTGCAGGCGATGAAACGTGTGCCCACGCTGACCGCGGACGCGCCGAGGGCGAGCGCCGCCGCGATCTGCGAACCGTGCGAAATCCCGCCTGCCGCGATGATCGGGATCGTGAGCTTCTCTTTCAGCCATGGGATCAGCACCAGCGGACTGATGGGCCCCGCATGGCCGCCCGCCCCCGCGCCGACGGCGATCACGCCGTCCGCGCCCTGATCCTGCACCTTCTGCGCGTGCTCGAGATTGGTGACGTCGCAGACGACCTTCGCGCCGTTTTTGTGAGCCTCGGCGATCACGTTTTTGGGATTGCCGAGCGAGGTGATGAACAGATTCACGCCGTGATCGAGCGCGACCTTCAGGTCTTCTTTTTGCCTCGTGTTCGACTGGTTCACGATGATGTTCACGCCGATGGGTTTTGGCGTGCGCGCGCGGATGTTTTTCAACGCGGCCGCGTAGGCCTCGATGGGTCGATAGTTCAAAGCGGGGAAAGTCCCGATGCCGCCGGCTTCGGAGGCCTCGACGACCATGTCCTCATTGGACACCAGGAACATCGGCGCTTGGATGATGGGAAGATCGATCTGCATCAGCTCGGTGAACGGAGTTTTCAGCTTCATGAGGAAAGTTTATGCCCGCGCGGGCGGGGGCACAAAGAAAATCAGGCGTCGGTTTTACGACGCTCGATCACTTCGAATATCGCGCGCTGGCTATCGAAGGTGCGCATGCGCTTCGTCTTCAAAAGCTTGACCATCACGAAGGTCTCGCGGCCGGGCTCGAAAACGAAAAGCAGTTCACTCGCCCAGCGGAAGACCATAAAAAGGCCGATCCCCGCTCCGCCGACGCCTTCGCGCACAACGAGCTGGTCGCGCGATGCGCAAGCCATCAAATGATCGAGGAGTTTATCCCGACTGAAGGTGCCGAAGGGATCGCCGACACGGATCCAGACGTGCGTTCCATCGTCGCCGTAGCTGAAATCAACAAAACGCGGGGGCGTAAACGCAACCTGATCGGCGCGATTCGGCTGGATCGCCCGTCCGGACGAATCTTGGGGCGCATTGTAGAAAGCGTTCGTCAGAAGTTCCGAGGCGATGGTCTTCGCCATATCCGGAAAGGTCTCAAAGACCGGCTTCGTCCGCACGTAATCCCCCAATTGTTCGATCAGCTTCCAGCGGTCCTCGCTCTTCGCGATTTGAAACTGGAAATGCTCGAACCCCTCGTTGTGGTTATTGAGGACCACGCTGGGTTTTTCGGGGGAGAGTCTCTCTATATATTTGATGGTGCGCTCGATGTCGCCTTCGATCTCTTCATCACGGATCGGCAAGAGGGCGAGGATCGATTGGTTGTGGCGAAGCAGACCCAGGTTATTCATGTCGGCTTCACGGGTCACCAAGACGCCGACCCGAGACGGATCCGCGATCGCGGTTCCCGCCTCAATGAGTTCGTGTCCGGCGCTTTGCGCCCACGAGAGAAGTCTTGGTTGGGACTGAATCCAGTCCAACTTCGTGAAAATCACCATGCTTATGTACTTATCGGCGGTTTTAACGAGACCTAAACTCAACACGTGGAAACAGTGTGGATTCGCCTCGATTTGGAACGTTTTCCGTCACTGTCTTACGAGTCGACAGAGAGCTAGCCCGCCGGATCGTCGGTAATGCTTGCGGTGCCAAAATGGACCCCGCGTGGCTTTTGCACAATGGTCCGCCGACGCGGAGGAATTTATGCGCAAGGCGCTTGGAATCGTACTTGGAGTCCATCTTTTGGCAACCGGCATGGCGAAGGCGGAGTCAGATCACCGCTATGAAGACGCCAGCACCGGACGCACGATCGTCGCCGGCGCCGGAGTGACCTTGATGACGGGCGGAGCCCTCATGTCCCGACTCAATGTCGAGAACATGCTGTCGGTTTACCAACGCCACGCCGTGAAGGCCTTCGAAACCACGCAAACCCGCGGCGTCCGTTTGGATATGAACGACATCGACCGCGTCGCGCGGGGCCTCGAAGCGGGCGACGAAGTGCGCATCACTTACCGCACCTCCGACGCGGAAGAGCGCAAGATCCGCATCTCGCAGATCGAAAAGCGCAAAGGCGAAATCAACGCCGAGCTGGGCCGTCTGCGCACCCGTCTATTGAATCTGACCAAATCCAACGCGGCTATGCAGTTGAATGGGATCTCGATGCAGATCCGCGACAACATGATCATTTTGTCGGACCTCGATAAGCAGATCGTCGATCTGCGTTCGGGCGCGACCGTGATCGATATGCGCAGCGCGACTCGCGTGGTCGACATGAATCAACACTCGGTCCGCCAACTCGAGATGTTCCTGCTCGAAAAATCGCGCGCCGGTAAAAACGTACTCGCGATCGAGCGCGTGCCCCGCGCCGCCCGTATGGAGATCGCGCAGATGAAACGTATGATGCGCGGAAACATCATCGTCGCCGTCGTCGGCGGCGCGATTATCGCCGAAGAGCTCGTCTCGGGCTTCCTTGGCGACAGCGTGGATTCGATGATCGATTCGTCGGTGTACGTCCCCGTTCTCGAGGACGCGACCAGCGCGGAACAGGCTCAGTAATCTTCTTTATTGACGTGGAATCACGGAGGATACGATGAAAAAAGGAATTTTGACCGTACTCGCTTTGAACGCCGCACTGCTGACCCCGAATTCGGGATACGCTCAATCCACCGAGGAGCTCCTCGGCGCGATCTTGGGCGGAGTCGGCGGCGCCGCCGTCTGCAGCCAATTCGGCAAGGGCGACGGTCGCGTCGTCCTGACCGCGGCCTGCGCCATCGGTGGGGCCCTGCTCGGCTCCGAGATCGGCCGCAGCCTTTCGCGCCAAGATCAAGAGGCCTACCGCCGCTCGATGAACGAGTCCATGGGTGACCCCGTCGGCCGTCGCCGTGACTGGCGCGGCGACAAACACTCGGGCCACTGCGAAGTCGTGCGCACGGGTTACTTACGCCAACGCACGACGGTGCAGTGCCGCGAGATCCGCTCGGTCGTGACCGACGCCTTCGGCCGCGTGATCGCGACGCAAGTCGAAACCTCCTGCTACAGTGAATCGCGCTGGGTGCGTGTGGAAGACCGCGAAGTGATCTTCGCGTCAAATGATCGTCGTGATGACCGTCGCGAGGATCGCAGAGACGATCGTCGGGATGACGGCTACGACCGTCGCGATGACCGTGGTGGCTATGATCGTCGCGGCGAAGACCGTCGTGACGACCGTGGCGGTTACGACCGCCGTGGCGAAGATCGCCGTGATGATCGTGGTGGCTACGACCGCCGCGATGACGACCGTTACGGTCGCCGTGACGACGATCGCTACGGACGTCGCGATCAAGATCGCGGCGGCTACCAACAGCAAGGCGCACAGATCTCAAACTACGATCTGAACAACTACGTTCAAGCGATGCAAAACCATTACGCGGACGCCGCTCGTCTGGGCGTGGTCTACGATCTACGCGATTATCTACGCGCCAACCGCATGACGCTGAACGATCGCCAACTCAACCGCATCCTCAACCAACTCGAGACCCGCTCCGGCCGCCAAGAGGCCCTGAGCCTGCTCTCCGACCGCCTCCGCTAAGGGGTAGCATCTACCTTCCAGAAAGTACCTGCTACTTTCCGGAAGGTAGCAGGTACCTTTCCCATGACGCCGATCCGTTGAGGGTCGGCGTTTTTGTTTTTACATCTTGTTGGGCGTGGGGATGCCGATCAGCTGCAGGCCCTGCTTCAGGACCGCGAGCACGGATTCGCACAGCGCGAGGCGCGTGTTTTTCAAAGCCGGAGTCTCGGCCGTGCCGATCGGGCAATCGTGGTAGAAGGCGTTGTACTTCTTCGCGAGTTCGAAAAGGTAGGTCGCGAGCAGAGAGGGTTTGTAGTTCTCGGCCGCCAGAATCACGATATGATGGAAGTGCAGAAGCTGCTGCAAGACCCGGTGTTCCGCCGGGTGGGTCAGCAACGACCAATCCACCCGCCCCTCGGCCTGCCCCACTTTGCGCAGGATACTTTGAATCCGCGCCGCCGAGTACTGGATGAACGGGCCCGAGTCGCCGTCGAGCTGCAACCACTCATCCATGTCGAAGACGATCTTTTTGTTCGGATCCATCTTCACCATGCCGTACTTGATCGCGCCTTGCGCGACCTCGGAGGCGATGGTGTTCGTCTCGTCCGCCGTCCACTCGCCCGCGAAACGCGCGAGGTACTTCGTCTTGATCATGTCTTCCATGCCGTTCACGAGCTTCATCAAAGGCACGATATTGCCTTTGCGCGAACTCATCGCGCCGTCGGGAAGTTCGACGTAGTTGTACTGCAGATGATAGCAGTCCTTCGCTTGCTCGAAGCCGAGCTTTTCCAAAGTCTTGAAGACCTGCTGGAAGTGCAGGGCCTGGCGCATGTCCACGACGTAGAGGTTTTTCTCGATGTGGTAGTCCTGGAATTTTCGGCGCGCGAGCTCGATGTCCTTCGTCGCGTAAAGTCCCGTGCCGTCCGACTTCAACAGCAGACAGAAACCGAGCTTGTCCTCGTTCAGATCCATGCCGATCGCGCCCTCGGACAAGACGACCTTGCCTTCGGCGTACAGCTCTTTCACGTACTTCACCGAGGGCGAGTCCATCTCGGATTCCCAGTACCACTGGTCGAACTCCACGCCCGCCCAGTCGTAGACCTGCTCCATGAGTTCGATGGACCACTGGCGCGTCTTCAGCCACAGGTCGTAGAACTCGCCCGATTTCGCTTCGAGCTGTTTCAGGATTTCGGTGAGCTGTTCGCGGTTCTTCGCCTCGTTCGGCGTACCGAGCTCGTCTTCAAGCTTGAGGTTCCCCTTCGAGTACATCCGCCCCAACCACTCGCCTTTTTGCGTCGCGGGTTCGGGCTCGGTGTTATGGAACTTCAAATACCAAAGGCACTTCGCCACATGCGTGCCGACGTCCCCCGGAAAAGTGGACGAGACCACCGAGTAACCCGCGTAACGCATCAGCCGCACCAAGGAGTCGCCCAGGCAGGCGTTCCGCATATGGCCCACGTGGAGCTCTTTGTGCGTGTTCGGCTGACAGAACTCGATCATGGTCTTCGGCGTTTTTTCCAGAAGCGTCGTCTTGAAGTACGAACCGTCGCGCATGCCATCCAGGATCAAGGGACCCACGGCGGCCGCGTTCAATTTGAAATTCACGTAAGGGCCGGCCGCTTCGACCTTCGCCACCAGCGGATCGGCCGCGAGTTTCGCGACAACCTCTTTCGCGATAACCGGCGGGCCTTTTTTCAGAACCTTCGCGAGCTGGAACACGCCAAAGGCCAGATCCCCCATCTCACTGTTCGGAGGTTCCACCAGCAGGTCGAAGACCTGTCGCACGTCCATCGTTCCTTCAAGGGCGGGAACGAGAATTTCGGCAAGACGAGTGCGGACGGGGTCAAAAAGCGTTTTCAAGAACGGGCCTCCGGTTGAAGCCCCTAAGATAGCAACGATTCGCCAATATTTTTACCTGGAATCAGGCAATTCCGCCGCGATTTGACGAAAAAGCGTGTTTCCAAACGAAAAAAGGGAGCCCAGAGGCTCCCTTTTCAAGCGAGTGATTAAAACTCAGGCTTATTTGCCGAGAGCTTTGTTCACGGCTGCTTCGGCGTCGACCAGACCTGCGCCGTACTCGCCGACGGGGCCGATGGCTTTCGCCGAAGTTTTGAAGAGCTCACGCACTTCCGCCGGAGTCAGCGCCTTGTTCGCCGCCTTCACCAGAGCCGCAACACCCGCCACGTGGGGAGTCGCCATCGAAGTTCCGTCGAACGCCGAGTAGTCCGTACGCAGGGTCTGGATCGTTGCCGAAGCCACACCACCGGTCGCCAGGACCGACTTCATCTCTTCACCCACGGTTTGCTCGATCATCATCGCGGGAATCGCCACGGTCGAACCGTCTTGAGTCAGCGCGCCTTGGATCAGGCCGGGAGCGTTGTTGTAGATGACCGCGCCCGCAGCACCCGCCGCGATCGCGTTTTTCACTTTATCGACGAACGCGATCTCACCGCGAGAGATCAGGGCGAACTTGCCCTTCACTGCCGCTGTGAAGTCCTCGGGCTTACCCAGACCGCAATCAACCAACTCATTGGTCAAAGGCTGAGTCACTTCGGGCGAACCGGCGAAACCAGCAGAGACAACGTCACGGGATTGAGCGCCCACCGAAACTTGAACTTTCGATTCGCGGCCCGAACCCACAGGAACCGCCGAGATGACCGCCACGCCAGGAGCGGTGATGTCGAGCTCAGGTCCATATTGCGAGAACGACGCACGAGTCGAAGTCGAATCCACCGCACCCACCGCAATCACGGTCGGGAAAGCTGCGGGATAGCTCACGCGCGGAGTGCCTTCGTTACCCGAAGCCGCGATGACGGTGATACCGGCTGCATCGGCCGCTTCAACCGCACGTTTTTCCGAGAGCGAACCCAAAGGACCGCCGAGCGACATGGTGATGACGTCGACTTTCTCTTCGATCCCCCAGTTGATCCCGCGAGAAACCGCGATGTTCGAGCAGCCTTGTTCTCCGCAAACGCGACCCATCAGGATCTTCGCTTCGGGAGCAACACCGCTGAAGCCGTCCGCGAACAAAACGCCCGCGACCGTACCGGCCACGTGAGTTCCGTGTCCGACGACATCAGTCACGTCCGACGAATCGGCCATGGAGTTGAAGTCTTTTCCTTTTTCGTAGTTCGCCGCCAGTGCGGGATGGTTCACATCCATACCGGTGTCCAGAACCAGAACGCGGGCGCCAGCGCCTTTGCCGTTCACGGCCCAAGCTTCGTGCGACTTCACGAGCGTGATTCCATAAGGAGTCTTCGCGCCTGCGGGCGAAGCCGCGAGGATTTGGTTCATGTCGACGTTCCAGGGCTTCCAGGGTTGGAAACCTTGGATCGGGAGCGGAGCGGGGTGGAAGGTCTCGGGCTCAATCGCCGCGACCAGTCCCGACGCTTGCAGCTCGGCGATCTGTGCATCGTCCATATCGACGACGACCGTGTTCAGGTGCTTCAAGGAATCTTCGACTTGGGCAGCAGGGCCCAGATCGGCGAAGAAGCTGACATCACCCAATGCCAGGTTTTGCTGCAGCATAAACTGAGCATGCACCTGATTGAATGCGGCCTTGTTCTTGAAGTTGACCAGGTATTTTGCGGCGTCGGCGTTTTGAGTTGTGCCCAAAACAGTTGCAGACAGCAGCGCGAGAACGGCAAATCTTCCATTGATTTTGTTCATCGTGTTCCCCCCTCAGAGAATCTTGAATCAACGAGTCCAATTGTTGCTGGGTCGAATCATCAACACTCGCGAAGTTTCAATTCAAGAAATCTTTTCCAGTTTCCTTCAAATAATATTTATGGAAGGCAAAAGCCCGTCAGAACTCAGGAATTCTGTGAGGTTCTGTTTTTTTCTGTGAGGGCTATCTTGCTTGAAATGATTTGAGTTTTCACTCGATCTGTCATGGACGTCGGATCGAAGCGCCCGTTTTTAAGGCGCTCGCTTCGCGGCCCCCTAATGCTCTGCTTCAAACGAATCTTCAGGATCTCTTGAGCCATTTGCAGGCCATCTTTCACCGGGTGGACGCGGCTTTCATCGACATGATGCCACTCCACCGGATGCTCGATGCACTCCAACCCCAGGCCCAAAGCGTTCAGCACCACCTCGGCATCCCAAGCGAAACGGTTCACGGTCCACAGCTGCAGAATCGCCCGCAAATCCTCGCCCGTGGCGAAAAGTTTGAAACCGCACTGCGTATCCTTAAAAGGGACACCGGTCACCAGACGCAGGAGTTGATTGAAAATGCGGCCCATCTTTTCGCGCCACCACACCTGACGGGTCAGGATCTGGCTTTCGGGATGACGACGGGAACCGAAAATCAAAAAGGCCTGCGGAAAGCGCGCGCGGGCAGCGGAAAGCCCCCACAACTCTTTCCAAGGCGTGGCCTCATCCGCATCGGCGACAAGCACCGCGTCCGCGAAGCCGTCGAAATAAGTTTCCATTTCGAACAGCCCTGGCGAAAAACGGTGGCTGCGCCCTTCCTTTGATTCTCACGGAACTCGACAAGCTCCAACCAGGGAAAGCTTTTCTTCTAAAACCAAACGCGAAGTCGCGTCTTTCGAGCCATCATTCACGACGATGACCTTCGCGAGCTCCCACGGAAAATCCGGCCGCTGAGCCGCTTCGCGCAGACGCGTGAGCGTCCGCGGAAGCCGCCGTTCCTCGTTATACGCGGGAATGATGATCGCGAGTCGGAGTTTCACGCTTCTCCTGGGTCGGGGTCTGGATCTGGGCCTCGGACTCCGCACGCTTCGTCGGCACCAAACGACGTTTGAGTCGACCATGCGCGAGCTCAAGGATCTGATCACAGTCTTTCACGGTCCCGAGGCGATGGGCAATCACGATCATCGTCATCGGTCCGCCGTCCGCGGTGGCGCAGGCCTCGCGGATGACCCCTTGAACCAAGGCATCGGTCCGCACGTCCACGCTGGCCGTCGCCTCATCCAAAATCAGGATGCGCGCGCGGAGCAGAAGCGCCCGGGCGAGGCAGATCAGCTGCCGCTGCCCTTGACTCAAGTTCGCGCCGTTCTCGACGACCTCGGACGCCAGTCCCTGCGGAAGTCCGCGCACGAAATCCGCCAGCCGCACTTTTTCCAGGACGCGCCAGATCTCGTCGTCGGTGAATTTACCGAAGCGATCGAGGTTCGTGCGCAAGGTTCCCAGAAACAGCGTCGGGTCCTGCGGAATGATCGCCAGCGCCCGCCGCAGTTGGCGCAGCGGGATCTTCGCGATGTTCACGCCATCGATCCGGATCTCGCCCTCCATCAACTCGATGAAGCGATAAAGCGCCTGGAAAACCGTCGACTTGCCCGAGCCCGTCCGCCCGATGAGCCCCACCCGTTCGCCGGCCTGGATCTCGAAACTCAAACCGTTCAAGACCACCGGCAGATGCTCGGCGTAGCGCAACTTCACGTCGACGAATTCGACCTTCCCCGCCTGCGGCCACTCGGCCACGCGGCGAAGGGTCGCCTCGTGCGCGTGCCCTTCAGGAGCGACCGCGATGAAGCTGCGGATGCGCTCGACCGAAGTCATCCGCGCTTCCACCTCGGCCCAGATCCGGATCCCCCAGTTCAGGACGCCCCAGAACCCCAGCGACGAAACGGTCAAAAGCCCCGCCACGCCCGCGGTCATTTGTCCCTGGCGAACGGCGAAACAGATCAGCGTCGTCGTCACCATGGCGACCAAAGCGCCCACCACCGGAATGCGCGAACTGAACCAGCGGTTCACCATATAGTGTCCGTAGAACATGCGCTGGTTATTCGCGAGCCGCTGCGCGAACTCGCGGAAGAACCAGTCCTCACGTCCCAGCGAACGCAACACCACCAGACCTTGCAGGGTCTCTTTGTAGTGAGCGTAGCGCGGCGAGCGGCTGACCGAGTCCAAACGTTTCACTTCGCGCGCGCTCGCACGGTAGGCGCTCTGGATTCCGTGGTAGACCGCAAACACCGGCACCAGGAACACGATCACCAAGGGAAGAACACTCACGATCAGGACCAAATTCACCAGGACCTGAACGAGGCTTTTCACCGAGTTCTCGAACGACCACTGAAGCTCGATATCCACCGCTTCCAGATCGCGCGAGAACCTTTGCAGAATGCGTCCCACCGGCGTCGCATCGAAAAACCGGATCTGCGCGCGCAAAATCGCCTTCAACATCCGGTCATGCAGCTCACGCCCGGCCTTCAGTCCGCGTTCGAGCCAATACAGGTCCGACCACAGGACTCCCCCGAGCGTCAGCACGCCCAGCGCGCCGTACACAAGCACCGCCGTGATCGGCGACGCGAAAAGGCCCCTCAGCCCTTCGAGCACGGAGGGAAGCCCCTCGCCCGACTGCGCGTTCGAAACCCACGCGAGCCAAGTCTTTTGCACGAGCGGCATCGCCGTCGCCGCGATCGCCAGTCCCAAAAGCGCCGCCCAGATGAACGGACGGCGCTTCGGGTCCGCGCCCCCGAGGGTTTGGATGTACTGATAGTACACCGAACCGCCGACGGCGCCCTGCTCACGATCCTCGTCCTCGGTCACGCGCGCCACGGTCCAGCTGCCGTCACCGGCCTTCTTCGGAGCTTCCGCTTCTTGCTTCGCGGCCTCTTCCCGGGCCAGGGACTCGGCGTGCGCGGCGGCCTCATGCTCTTTCAAAAACGCGACGAACTCGGGGCAAGTCGCGCGCAACTCCCGCGCCGAGCCCAAGCCCTTCACCTCACCCTGCTCCAAGAACAAGATCCGGTCGAAGCGGTCCAAATGCTCCAAACGATGGGTCACAGTCACGCGCGTGCGTTCCCGCCAGGCGCCTTCGATCAAACGTTCGACCAGCTGAGTTTCCGTGCGCGGGTCCACCGCCGAAAGCGGATCATCCAAGAAAATGATCTCGGGATTTTGCAGCACACTTCGCGCGAGCGAAATCCGCTGCTTCTGTCCGCCCGAAAGGTTGACGCCACGCTCGCCGATCTCGGTGTCGAGGCCCGAGCGCATGAACTCCAGATCTTCTTCCAAACACGACGCCCACAGCGCCCGCGCCCATTCGTCTTCACGTACGTCCGTGCGCCCGAAGCTCAGGTTCTCGCGGATCGTGGAGTTGATGATATAGGCTTCCTGAGGGACATATGCTGTTGCGCTTCCCGGCGCAAGTGCGGTCGCCCCCCGGGGCGCAGAAACCGTCTGTTCACCTCTCTGTTCACTTGCCCGCGCGGCCGCGATGGCGATGTCGCCCTCGAAGTCCACCTCGCCCAGCAGCGCGTTCAAGACCGACGTCTTCCCCGAGCCCACCGGACCGACGATGGCGAAATTCTCGCCCCGACGGATCTGGAAGTTCACGTCCTTCAGCGCGCGGACGCCCGCGTACTGAAGACCCAACCCACGCACCTCGATCGCGACCGCGGACTGCGCGTCCAGCGCACGACGTTTTTCCTGACGTTGCGGTTGATCCACGAACGACGAGATCCGGCGCGCGGCGACCCGCGCGTTGGCGAGCATGGCAATGATGCGCGAGAACATCGCGAAAGGATCTTCCACCAAGCGGAACAAGCTCACGGCGACGAAAACGAGCGCGGGCTCGAGCTTTCCGCCGAGCAGCACGTGCGTCCCCAGAACCACGAACAAAACGAGCGTGCCCACCCCCACGTAAACGAGGGTCGAACCCATTTCCGCGCGCGCCAGTTTCCCGCGCAAACGCAGCTCTTCGTGGCGCAGGGCTTGGACTTCGCGACTGACGGATTTTTCCCAGGTGAAGTATTTCACCACGCGAATGCTGGACAGGATCTGCGACATCAGTGTCGTGCGCGCGTCGCGCTTTTTCATGAGCTTTTCGTCCAGCTCGCTGAAGAGTTTGCCGGTTCTTTTCGTCATGGGGATCAAAAGCGCCAAGACCGCCAGCCCCGCCCACGCGGCCGCGCCCAAATAATGGAACAGCAGCACCACGAAACCGGTCAGCAGCACGATATTGTAGACGACATCGCCGATGACCGAGCCCATATTCGCGACGGAGTCGGAATCCGAACTCATGTGATTCACGATATCGCCGACGGGCAGATTGTCGCGCGCCGATTTACGTAAGCCCAACGAGTGCCGGAACAGCTTGCGGTTGATCGTATTCGTCAGCACCTGGTAAAGCCCGAGCGTGCGGGCGAAGTAATGCTGCACCAAAAGCCCCGACGCCAAACCCGCAAGGCCGATCCCCAGACCGTAAGCGACCGTCAGCTCGAAGTTCGGCATGCCCGCTTCGATCGTGCGGACGAACTCGTAAACCAAGATCGGCGAAAGCAGCGAAGCCAGCGCGCAAAGCGTGATTAA
The DNA here is from genome assembly GCA_019637875.1 of Pseudobdellovibrionaceae bacterium. Classification (NCBI taxonomy): domain Bacteria; kingdom Pseudomonadati; phylum Bdellovibrionota; class Bdellovibrionia; order Bdellovibrionales; family Pseudobdellovibrionaceae; species Pseudobdellovibrionaceae bacterium. The sequence goes on from JAHBUW010000010.1 coordinate 67,840, forward strand.
AACGTACGCGGGAATCCAGAACGCGCGCGACTCCCGCGCCAGCGTCCACGCCAGCTTCGACCACGACGACCAATCCACCCGATCTTCATCGACCGAACGGATGTCGGGCGCGAACGCCGGCGGCAGCTCGAAAAGATCTTGGGCTTCGAGGTTTTTCGTGCGCCCCAGCTTGATCAGCGGGCTGACGTTCTGGAAAAAAATAAACTTCAAAAATTTCACAATTCACCATCCATCCCGAAACCGGCGCGGACGCAAGCTCGAGTCAGGACCTTGTGGAAATCGTGAATAAGATGCGGCGCGCAGCAAGCGGCTTTTCGCTCATCACGATGACCATGAAGGTCTTCGTTCAAAAATTCAATTTTAGAGAGAGAGCTGGGTCGCGGGAAGCGATCAACCTCGGCCGCAGGAACGCGATCAATCTCGCGAGTGGAGCACCAAGGAGGGGTTGGCAGCTGAGCCATCAACCATGGACTGGGCAACGAGCGAGGTCGTATTCATTTTGTAAATTCCAATCATGGAAGATCCCCTTTCTATAGAGTATCCGCTGAGGCTAACGAAGAGACCTCACGAACGTCAAAGATGTATTTCATGAAGATGCATTTTGCGGATTGCGTTACATCGACTTGAATTGCGCGCGTTCATCGAGTCAATTTGGAAGTCCACGTGATCTTACTCCCTGGAGGCTTCATGCGTTTGCAATCGGCTTTAACTCTTGTCGCGGCGGCGACCCTTACGCTTCTTCTTGCGGGTTGCGCGAGCTACTTCAAACGCAAAGAGTGCGAAGCGAAGAACTGGTACCAATACGGGTACGACCTGGCGATGAAAGGTCAACGCATCAACAACGACAATTTCGTCGGAGAGTGCCGCAAAGCCGAGGCGGAGTTTTCGGAAGCCGATCTGGATCGCGGTTTCAAAGCCGGAATGTCGAACTACTGTAAACCCGAAGTCGTGACCCAAACCGGCCGCAGCGGTGAACACATCAATCTGGATCTTTGCGATCCCGGTCAGGCCCGCATGCTGCGCGCCCGTCACACCGAAGGCGTGCGTCTGTTCTGCGATCCCAAAAACGGTTACAACGTCGGCACCACGGGCCGCGTGTACAACAAGATCTGCCCCGCCGAACTGGAAAAGGCCTTCCTTCCCGAATTCAACCGCGGCCGTAAGAAGTACCTGTCCGCCATGGTCGCCGAGACCCAAGGTAAAGTGGCCGACCTGGATCGCCGCGTGAACGACAAAGACCGCGAGATGCGCAACTTCCAAACCCAGCTCGCGCTGATCCCGCCCCCGCAAACCGTCGTGAATCGCACGGTCACCCCCGCCGGCATGGTCGAGAAAAAGGAAACCTCGGACCCTTACGAGCAACGCCGCGAGAACGTGCAACAGAACCTGCGCCGCACCGAAAGCGAAGTCCGCGAACTCCAATCGCAGCAGCAAACCCTACGCGACGAGCTCTACAAGTACTCGCGCGAACTGCAGACGATCGAGTAAGTCCCTTTCGGGCGCGTTCTCAGGCGACGTCTTTGAAGATTTTCGATAAGTGTTCGAAACCGCCTTGCAGCTCCATAGGGAGAAGCGAGGCGAAGCCATCCAGAATGACGATGGCGTTTTTGTCGGCGTCACCTTTCGAGATCGAGCGCACGCGCTGGATGATGTGACGGTTGACGATGTTGACCTGCGCGTACTTGTCCATCAGCTCGATGAGCTCCAGATCGGGCGCGATGCCCTTATTTTTCACGCGCAAGAATTGCGAAATCAGAAATTTTCCCAAAACCCGCACAACCGTTTCATCGAAGGTCGAGAACGGCAGATGGTAACGGCTCATGGGCTTGAACAGATTCATGTGCGAGCACTTCGAGCTTCCCATCACGAGACCGAACAGCGACTGCAGTCCGGTTTGCAGATCGGTTTTTTTACCGTAGAAACGATTTTCGGTGCGCACGAAAACGGTCGTCGCCTTGTGCGAGAGCTCCGTTTTGAACGCCTCGGCGACGCGCGCGACGCTTTGGGCGACCGGGCAATGGGTCAACTCGCCTTTTTTGTAGGGACAATGGCTACACTGATGAAATTCGAGGCGCGTCCAATCCGGTGACTCCATCGTCGGATCGTCGATGAGTGCGCCCGAGTCCGCATCGATACGCACTTTGAAACCCCGGCTCGTGCCGTCATCAAATTTGAATTGGTAGTCAAAGAGGATATCTGCCATCATAGCTTGTTTCGGTTTTCCCTCGATTTTGCCTGAGGTATTCCAGTGATGAAAAAGCAGTCTTTGCCCGGTTATATGTCCCAGCCCTCGATCTACAGCCAGCCCCCCGGCGGCTCCCGGACCGGACCAGAGTCTAGATCCGGCTCTAGCGACGTCTCGGGATTCGTGGCCTTCATTTGTGACGACGACCTTTGGACCGTGGGACTCGAAGGCGGACGCGCGCACCGGATCACGGCGAATCTCGGGGTCGTCGCCGAACCCGCGATCTCTCCCGACGGCGAGCAGATCGCTTTTGCGGGAACCGACGGCGGAATCAAGGACATCTACCTGACCGACGCCGAGGGCGGATCCTCGCGGCGCCTGACTTATCTGGGAATTTCCAAACTCATCGGCTGGAAGGACGCGAATACGCTTCTGTACACCTCGGCGCATGAATCCACCAGCGCCCGGGTCGCCTACATCTACGAGCTGGATCTGCGCTCGCTCGATTCGAAACGCCTACCGGTCGGCCCCGCGACCGACATTTCCTTCGGCTCGAAAGGCCGGATGGTTCTGGGACGTCACTGTCGCGACTCGGCCCTCTGGAAGCGCTACAAAGGCGGTACCGCCGGCGTCTTCTGGGTGGGCGCGAAGGGCGGAAAATTCAGCCGCATCCTCGCGAACGTGACGTCGAACCTGACGAACCCCCACTGGATCGGCGAGCAGATCTATTTTCTGAGCGACATCGACGGCATCGCGCAAGTTTATCGCGTGAACGCCGACGGTAAAAATCTGAAGTGCCTGACGAATCACCGCGAGTTCTACGCGCGCAAACTCAACACCGACGGCCGCCTCTTGACCTATCAATCCGGGGGCGATCTGTTCGTCGCGACTCTCGATGGTCGCAGCCGCAAGCTCGACATCCAAGTGAAGACCCCGGCCGTCCAAGCCGAGCCACGCTTCGAGGACGCCATCGACTATCTGCAAGAGGTCGCGATCTCGCCCAAAGGCGAAGAGCTCACGATCATCGCCCGCGGCCATGGCTTTCGTTTGAAGCCTTGGTCGGAGGGCGTGACCGAACTTTCCGCCGCCGATCCGCTCCGCAGCCGCTTGCCGGTCTACGTCCGCGATGGGCGTGAACTGGTCTTCGTCCGCTCGGATCATGTCGCCGCCGAAAGTTTACATCTGACCGATCTAAAAACCCGCGAGACGAAAACCATCTTCCCCGCCGTGAACTGGGGCAAGATCTGGGGACTGTCGAAAGTGCCCCACCGCAATCAGCTGGTGCTGGCGAACAACCGCAACCAGATCTTCCTGATCGACCTCGACAAGAACTCCCATCGCCAAATCGAGAGATCGAATTTCGGCCGCATGAGCGAGATCTCGTTCAGTCCCGACGGTAAGCTGCTCGCGTACACCTCGTTCTTGTCGTCCGAGCGCACGGGCATCCGCCTTTACGACATCGAGAACCAAGAGCTGCGCTGGCTGACGACGCCGATTCATTCGGATTGGTCCGGCAGTTTCGATCAGACGGGAAAGTATTTTTACTTTCTGAGCATTCGCGAGTTTTACCCGAACTACAACGCGACCCACTTCGACCTCGGCTTCCCGTTCGCGGGACGCCCCTACGTCGTCACGCTTCGCCGCTCGACCGAAAGCCCTTTCCACCAGTTCCCCGAGGTCGACCAAACGAAAACCGCTTCGACCGACGACAAGGATTCGAAGAAAAAAACGGACGCCACTTACGCCGCCCAGAAACGCAAGGACGCGAAGACCAAGTCGCGCGCCACGCAAAAAGACGACGGCAAAAAAATCCCCGACGTCATCATCGATTGGGAAGGTTTGGACAACCGGATCGAGGCCCTGCCCGTGAAGATCGGTGGTTACCAACGCCTGGTGGGCCTGGAGAACAAGGTTCTTTACACCCGCGCGCGGATCAACCCCATCCGCGATTTCGCCATGCGGGTGACCGAGCCCGATCCCGAACTGCTTCAGTACAGCTTCGACAAACAGAAAGAAGAGGTCTTCGCCCCCGCCGTTCGCGGCTTCGAAGTGAACGAGGACCGTTCGAAAATCTGTCTGCGCGTGAAGTACAAGCTGCGGCTGATCCCCACCCGCGAGATCCCGCGCGATGGCGGTGGACAAGACCGCCTGGATGGCTGGGTTTACACCGACCGTTTGCGCCTGCGGATCGATCCGCGCAACGAATGGAAACAAATGTACCGCGAAGCTTGGGAGCTGCAGAAAGAGCACTTCTGGGACGAAGGCATGAGCCGCATCGATTGGGATCTGATTTACCGTCGCTACCTGCCGCTCGTCGACCGCGTCCGCACCCGCTCCGAGATGTCGGATCTGCTATGGGAAATGCAGGGCGAGCTGGGAACTTCGCACTGCTACGAATACATGGGAGACTACTTCCGCCGTCCGCCGATGAATCCGGTGGGCTACCTGGGCGGCGAATTCAAATTCAATCCCCATGACAAGTGCTTCGATGTCGTGCGCCTGTATCCCGGCGACTCGTGGATCGAAGGCCACAGCTGTCCCCTGCTGGGGCCGAAAGCGGGCCTCAAACCCGGCGACAAACTGATCGCCATCGACGGCTGGCGTTTGGCCGAACCCGGCGATCTGGGTTTCCGACTCCTGAACAAAGCGGGCGTCGAGGTCAATATCGAGATTCGCCGCAAAGGCGCCAAAGACACCGAGATCATCAGCGTGAAGACGCTCCGCCAGCAGGTCTCGTTGATTTACCGCGAGTGGGTGAACACGAATCGCGCCTACGTCCACAAAAAATCCGGCGGCAAGCTCGGCTACGTGCACATCCCGAACATGATGTCTTACGGATATTCCGAGTTCTACCGCGGTTTCCTCACCGAGCACGATCACGACGGTCTCGTCGTCGACGTTCGCTACAACGGCGGCGGCCACATCTCGCAGCACATTTTGAAAGTGCTCGCGCAAAAAGTGATCGGCTACGATCAGTCGCGCTGGAACGGCGTCATGAAGTATCCGACCTACGCGGTGAACGGACCCGTGGTCGCATTGACGAACGAAAACGCGGGCTCGGACGGCGACATCTTCAGCCACTCGTTCAAGCTGATGAAGATCGGGCCGCTCATCGGCAAACGCACATGGGGCGGCGTCATCGGGATCAACGGACAGTACTCGCTCCGTGACGGCACGACCACCACGCAGCCCGAGTACAGCTTCTGGTTCAAGGACGTCGGCTGGTCGGTGGAAAATCACGGCACCGAACCCGACATCGAAGTCGAGTTCCCGCCCGAGGCTTACGCCAAAGGCCAAGACCCACAGCTTGACCGTGCCATCGAAGAGGGCCTGAAGCTCGCCCGTCGTCAGCCCCCGCTGAAGGCCGATCTTAAAAAACGTCCCGACCTGCGCCTTCCCGCCCCGCCCATGGACGCGACCGCAACGAAAGCGAAACGCAAATGACTCCCGTCACGGACATTCCCGCCCACATCGAAGCGGTGAAAAATGGCCGCGCCGCCGCCCGCAACAGCGATCTGCGCGCGCGCCTGAAGCTGCTCGAGACTTTCGAGAAGTCCCTTCTGGAACATCAAGAGGGTTTCGTCCGCGCCCTGGCGCAGGACTTCGCGAAGCCGCGCTTCGAAGCCCTCATGAGCGAGCTTTTCCCCGTCAAAGAAGAGATCAAAATCATCCGCGCGGAACTCGCCGATTGGATGCGCGACCAACGCGTGACCGGCAGTCCCTTTTTCCCGGGCGGCAAGTCCTACATCCGCCACGAAGGCAAGGGCACGATCCTCGTGATCGCCCCCTGGAACTATCCCGTGGCGCTGGCCCTCGTCCCCCTGGTGGGCGCGCTCGCGGCCGGCAACACGGTTTTACTGAAGCCCTCCGAGCTGACGCCCGCGACTTCGAAGATGCTCGCGGAATTTTGCGCGAAGACCTTCCCCCCGCACTTGGTTCGCGTGGTCGAAGGCGGCGTGCCGCAGACCGAAGCGCTCTTGAAGCATGAGTTCGACCACATTTTCTTCACCGGATCGACCGCCGTTGGGAAAATCATCATGCGCGCCGCCGCCGAACACCTGACGCCCGTCACTCTTGAGCTCGGTGGCAAATCGCCGGCGATCGTCGCTCCCGACGCGGATTTACGTCACGCGGCCGAGCGGCTCCTCTGGGGGAAAAGCCTGAACGCGGGTCAGACCTGCGTCGCCCCCGACTACGTTTGCGTCCCCGAAGCGAAACTCGCGGAATTCAAGAACCTGCTCGAGCAAGCCCGCGCGCAAATGCAACCCCGTCTGGATGAGCAACCGCAGATCGTCACCGAACGTCACGCCAAACGCCTGAAAGACATGCGCGCGGAACTTCCCGACGTCGCGAACGTCGAAGAGGCCGATCCCCGTCGCGTGACCTTAGCGTTCCCCGCGAACCCTCCGGCGGATTCCAAAGTCATGCAGGAAGAGATCTTCGGCCCCTTGCTCCCGCTGGTGAGCTACCGCGATCTGGATGAGGTGTTCACCCGCATCGCGCAGGGCCCCCGTCCACTGGCGCTCTATGTCTTCGCGAAATCCCGCCGCACCCAAGAGCTCATTTTATCCAAAACCAACTCGGGCGGCGTCTGCGTGAACGACACGCTTTTGCATTTGGGAAACCACCATCTGCCCTTCGGCGGCACCGGGTCCAGCGGCATGGGGAATTACCACGGCGTCGCTTCGCTGCGTGCGTTCACGCATGAGCGCGCGGTCTTCAAACAAGGACCGCTGAAAATGCTTCCGCGCCTTCTGTCGCCGCCCTATACTGAAGGACGAAACCGTCTGATCGAAAAGATCCTACGCTGGATGTAAAGGAGTCGCATGAGCCCCGTTTGGAAAGGTCTGATCATCCTCTCTTTGGTGATGAACTTCGCCCTCGTGATGCGTGTTTTCGTTTCCGGCACCGCGCCCACCGTCAGCTCCGAACCCGCCGCGCAAACGCAGACCCCGACGTCCTCGCCGACCACCCCGTCCGATCCGACGTTGCGCCACCATGAAATTCCCGTGGCCGTGGCGACCCCGCCCCCGCTTCAAGTCACCGATGACAACAGCTCGCTCGCGCGAAAGATCAAAGGTGAGCTCTTCCCCGAGATTCAAAACTCGGCCGCGAAGAATTTTCCCGGCCTTGAGGCCGAAAAGATCGACCTCACGAATGGACGCTTCGTCGTGTCCATGAAGACGGTGATCAATAGCCGCATCACTCGCGAGTCGGCACGCGGCTTAGTGATGAGCGTCATGCGGAGCTATACCGAGAAACATGCCGAGCTCAAAGGACGCTCCCCCATCGTGATTTTCCCCGGGGATCCCCCGTCGATGGGGCAATCCCTGTAAGTCTTTACAGAATTTGGTGAGATTTCCGGCAAGAAATTGCGATTGGCTCCACAAGAATTCCTGATTGGTCAGACGCCAAGGACGGCGATATGTTGGCCCCGATCCCTGGAGTTCCCATGCGTAAGCCGTCTTCCGATTTTTTCGCCCGTCAATTTTTCTTGATCTGCGCGCTCATGATTAGCTTCTGCCTGGCCCATACCTTGATGGCGGGCAGTTTGTTTTCGTCGACTTCGCGCGCGGAGTTCGAGAAAAGCCGTGCCGAGCTGAATGCCCGCAAAGAAGCCGCGCTCAAACGCCCCGCGACCGGCCGCTGGCCGCTCTGACGACTCGCGGGCCGCTTTAATTAGGTCTCGGATTGTCCGACCACGGGCGCGGGATTGCGCCGAATCAAATGATACCCGAACCGGGTCCGTACCGGCCCCGAGATCTGCCCCACCGCCAAAGGCTCCAAGGCCTCGCGAAAATCGTCCACCAAACGTCGATCGTCCACGGCCCCCAAGTCCCCGCCCCGCGCGGACGAGGGACAACTGGAGTGTTTGCGCGCAAGCTCTTCGAAATCCGCGCCCTCTTGCAAGCGGCGCTCAAGATCCTCGGCTTGGTATTTCTGCGCGACCAAAATATGCGAAACGTGCACGATCGCCATCAGCTGAGTCCGTGTTTGGATTTAAAACGTTTCAAATCATCGGGGCTCACGCGCACCCGAAACAAAAACCCGTGCTCCGTATGCGTCTCACCTAAGATGCGCATCTTCTGCCGGACTTCACCCACGGCGGAGTTCACCGTATAGGGAATCAGCAGATCGAAATCGCCCATCGCGCTCTCGAAATGGCGAATCAGACGATCCCGGAAGCCCGCCACGTCGGCCGGATTCTTCGCGGAAAGAAACACCGCTTGCGGAAATTCTTGCTCGAGCGAGGCCCGCAACGCGGGATCCAAACGGTCCACCTTGTTCAGCACGAGCCACGATTCCAAGTTTTGCGCGCCGACCTCATCGAGGGTCCGGCGCGTGACTTCCAGCTGCGAACGGAAGCTCGGATCCGAAGAGTCGACCACGAACAAAAGAAGCGACGCGTGTTTCGCCTCATCCAGCGTGGATTTGAACGACGCGACCAGGTCATGGGGCAACTTCTTGATGAATCCGACGGTGTCGGAAATCAAAATCCGCGGCACCGATTCGGGATGCAGCTGACGAACCGTCGTATCGAGAGTCGCGAAGAGTTTGTCGGCGACCAGCACCTCGCTGCCGGTCAAAGCGCGCATCAATGACGACTTTCCGGCGTTCGTGTAGCCGACGAGGGCCACGGTGATCTCCTGCGCGCGACGGGTCCGGCGGTGATCTTGTTCGTCGCCGATGGCGTCAAGTTCTTCCTTCAGTTCCTTGATGCGGTCACGGATCCGCCGACGATCGAGCTCCACGCTGGTCTCGCCCGCGCCTTTCGCGCCCACTCCGCCGCCGCCGCGATCCTCGTTGCCACCGGTCTCGCGCACGCGCGGGGCCACGTAGGTCAGCCGCGCGATTTCGACCTGGAGCTTCGCGGCTTTGGTGCGCGCGTGGCGACTGAAGATCTCGATGATCACGCCCGTACGGTCGAGCACGTTCACGCCGAAGCATTTCTCTAAATTACGAAGCTGCGAGGGCGAAAGATCGCAGTCGACGATCACGACGTCCGCGCGCCCCGGCGCTTCGCCCTCGAGATAGTCGTCGGCCGTTTCGGGGGCCGAGTCTTCCAGCTCCTCTTCGTCTTCGTCGTCGTCCGGCGCGTTCTGGAATTTCAACGCCGCTTTGTGCTTTTTGCGGGTAAAGAGTTTGCCGACTTCACCGGCTCCGCCGGTCCAGCGCGCGATCTCTTTCAGTTTGCCGTCCCCCAGCACCGTGGCCGCGCGTTCACTGGGACGTTTTTGCCACGTCGAATGGACGACGTCGTACCCGAGCGTATCCACCAGACGCGTCAGCTCGGCGAGCGAAGCCTGGACGTCGGTCTCGGAAACTCCGGGAAGTTGAAGGGCGACAAGGAGTGCGGACGGGCGAGGTTCATTCATCGGGGCCCAGTCTGCCACAGCTCCCGCGCTTAGACCAGACTTCGGATGAGCCCACCGGGTTCCGGTCTTATGGGAGGGCCTCAAATATCCGAAAACCTAAAAGAATGTCGCGGCTTTGGCACTGGTTTCCAATTGTGATGATCGCCGGAATCGGATGGTGGGTGGTGACGCCCGCGCCGTCCCGCCTTGCCCATTTCGAAGATCGCGTCGCCGCGAGCCTGCGCCACCCCGCTTTCGACCGCGAACGCGAAGCGAGTCCCGACACGCTCGTGCCTTTACCCGAGCAGTGGCGCGCGCGCGATCCGATGCGCCCGAATCTTTGCCTGATCACGATCAACTCCGCCGACGAAGGCGAGATCTTTCGCGAAAAACTCAAAAGCCAGTTCAATATTTTCGAGCTTGCCGCGGGCGCACCGACGGGATTTCTGCGTCGCGCCTGCCAAGCGGGCATCGAGTGCGACATCCTGCTGGTCTCGGGTCACTTCGCCGGCAGTTTTTTCGGCACGAGTGCCTTCCGCCTCGGCACGAACGAACTGGAACTGGCCAGCTGCGACGCCGGTTGCCGCGGCCTCTTCCAGAAACCGAAAGAGGTCTTCCTTTTCGGCTGCAACACCCTAGCGACCAAACGCCCGGACCATCGCACCGCCGGTGAGTACGCGGACCTTTTGGTCTCGCACTACCAATTTTCGCGCGCCCAGGCCGAAGAGGTCGCGGCGTTTCGTTATTCCCCCATCGGCGGCGAGTTTGCTGGCCGCATGCGGACGATCTTCCCGCGCTCGCGCCTTTACGGCTACTCGGGCGTCGGGCCCACGGGCCCGCAAGTCCGGACGCGTTTGCAGAAGTACGTCGACGGTCTCGAAGATTACGGCGCTTATTTTCACGCCTTCGATCCCTTAAATGGAGAACCCAACAAAGCCCTACGCAAGCTCCTGAAGGGAACCGTCTTCACGGAAACCCGCGGCGCGGGAGAAAAAGCCGAAAGCCCCGTCTGCGTCCTGAACGACAAACGCCGCACGTTGAGCGATCGTCTGGCGTGGATCAACGCCGTCTTCCGCGACGAGAACTCGCGCCTGCAGTACCTTCCCGTCATTGATAGCTGGTTGGAAAAACTCGAAGAGAATTTCGGCCGCGGCCTGCCGGACGCGGAGCAAGGGGTGCTGGACCGTCTTCAGCACGATGCGAACGCGAAGAAATCGGTCTTAAGTCAAATCGCACGTCCCGTACCGGGCCTCATCAGCACGCAGCTCGACATTTTGAATTTCGCGCGGCGGGTGGGTTGGGTCGGCGGGGACGACTACCACGTTCACGGTCGACGACTTCTCGGCAAAAGTTTGAAGTACAATTTGGATCGCGCCGAGGCCGACATCATCTGCGCATGGGATGGACGTTTCGACCTCGCGCCCGATCAATTGCCCCCGCGTCCTTGGACCGAGCCGACCCTGAAAGCGCTTCGCTGCCTGGGCGTCCAAAACGCCGAGACGCTCAAACTCGTGGCGCAAGATCTCGCGCGCCCCGAACTGGCTGGCCTGGCCGCCGAGATCATCGGGCGCAGCCGCAGCGAAGATCCCGCCGTCGTGGGACCGCTGCTGGCCCTTCTGGACAGTTCCGACACGGTCGCGCCCATCCACGCCCTGCACTTCATCCAACGTCGCGGCACGACCGATCGCGCACTGATTCTAAAGATCGCCGAAATGGCGGGACGCTTGCGCTCGATCGCGGGGGCGAAAGCGGTCGAAACGCTGACGACATTACAAGCCTTCGACAGTGAAATCCAAAATCGCCTGCTGAAGCTGCTCGAGGAACGCCCCTTCCCCGCCGTGGCCTCGGCGATCCGCGATTACCTGATCGCCACCCGCACGCCCAATCCCGAGGTGCACCGCACGCTCGCCGCTTTGATTGAAAGATCCGCGGATCCGCGCGTGGCGGGCTACATGGTCCAGGCGCTGGGTGAGCTGAAGCCTCAGGACGTTTCCATTCAGCTGCTGTTGGCGGAAGGCGCGAGCGAAATCGCGAACGACGAAACCCGCGCGCTTTTCATCGTGGCGCTGCGAAAAATCCGTCCGCAAAACGCCGAGGTTCAACGTAGAATCGCGAACGGACTCGACCATGAATCCGCTCGCGCTCGCCGGGAGATCTATCAACTGTTGCAGGAACTGGCACCCACGGACCCCCGCCTCCGCTTTCGCTTATGGCGGGTGAACCCCGAGTCCCCTTAAGCCATTAGCATCCGGACTGTCTGGCCAAGTAAGACTCGCGAATCGGTGTCTGCGGACACAAAGGCGATGTCGGATAACCACCATGAATGTTTTTATGACGTTCGCAATCCTCGTTACGTGTGCCGTTCGAAATCTCTTTGACCCAGCACTTGAGCGGCACGCCGCGATTGGGAAGATCCTTCGCCCAGTATTCGACGCCCGCGCGGTCGGGCCAGCGTCCGAACAGATACTGGTAAGCCAAACAGAACTCGTTCGCGTAGTAGTCGGTGCAGTAGATGGGACGTGTGTTCACGCAAGCCGCCGCCGCCTGGACCAGAGCGCCGCGACGAGAGTTGCCGGTGCCCACCAGTTCTCCGTTTTGACAGATGAACTGAGTCTCGAGCGCATAAGTATCGTAGTTTTGCGAACCGTCTTGGCAAACCGCCGCGGCGACTTGAGTTTGACCCAAGACACGCCAAGTGGTTCCGCCATGCGCGACCTGTCCGCAATTCAACTTCGTGACGGGCGTCGGCGAAGGGACGGGCTCTTCCGTGACCGGAGGCGTGGTGCCGGGTGAGGTCGTGCCGGTACAGTTGATGCCCAAACCCGCACGCAGGCGAGAGCCGGGACGATGGCCGATCGCTTCGGGCGCGCCGTTTTCGCAGCGGTAAGTCGTGATGTTCTCGTAGAGGTCGTCCCCGGACGCGCACTGCACTTTCGGGACTTCGATTTCACCGTTACGCTCTTCCCAAGTCGCGCCTTCGTTACAAGAGTCGCCGTTCGTTTGCGTTTGCGCGAAGCGCGGCGCTTCGCTGGGCAGTTCACTAAAGCTCGTTCCCGCGCAGCCCATCAGCCCCAGTGCGAGAAGCGGCATCGAAAGCAGTGTTTGCGTCTTCATTTTTCATCCCCCCTGATGAATACAGGATCGCTTTGAACGACCCCGATTCCGACTTATGAAGGAGATAGGAATGACCAGGAGTTTGACGTCCATCCCGGTCTGAGACGGCCGCTGTCTAAAACTCCGGCGCTGGCGTGAGCAGCGGACGTGTCCGGAACTCCACTTCCGTGAGTGGCGGCTCCGTCAGTTCCACATGGGGACGCAGATCTTGGAAGGCCGGCCCCTCGATGACTTTGCCGTGGCAATCGAAACGCGAGCCGTGACAGGGGCAATCCCATGACTTCTCGACCGTATTCCATTGGACGATACCCGCCAAATGCGGGCAAACCGCCGACATCAATTCCATATTGCCGTCATCGTTTTTGTACGCGGCGATCATCTTGAGTCCTTCGCGAACGACGACGCCTTCGCCCGCAGGCAAGTTCGCGAAATCCGGATCCCCCTTCGGCGTGAACCAGTCCACATACTGGGCGGCCACGTTCACGTTCTCGAGCAGGAACCTTCCCGTCGCGCGCAGACTGACCCGGGACGGATTGTAAAGCGTCTCCCAAACGTTCGGACGACCCATGATCTGATCGGTGATGAGCATCGCCCCGATCGTTCCGTGGGTCATCCCGTTGCCGGAGTCGCCGGTAATGACGTAGACGTTATCGCGATCCATCGGGTTGTGCCCCAGGAAGCCGACGCCATCCATCGATTGCATCACCTGCCCCGACCAGCGGTAAAGCAGATCGGTCGACTGAGGGAACTTCGCGCGCGTCCACTCCAGAAGCCGGGTGAAGCGGGCCTCGGGGTCTTGATCCTGGCCGGTCTTGTGGTCTTCGCCGCCGACGATCAAAATGTCGTAATCCAATTCCATCAAGCCCGGATCCGCGTCGCGCGGACCGGCCTCCAGGCGCACGTAGTGGAACGGCTCTTCCGAGTCCCAGTAAAAGCCCTCGCGCACCGTGCCCGCCGGCACCTTCACGCCGATGACGTAGCTACGGTAGGGCGCTTGTTTGGTGTGGATCGCGAAGAGATCATTCACCGGTGAGTTCGTGGCGACGACGATCGCCTGCGCTTGGACCGTGTGACCCTCCTGCGTTTTGACGTAGGCATCCTCACCGCCGCGGACCTCGACGGCACGTGTGCGCGTGAAGATGCGTCCTCCCCGCTCTTCGAACTTGTTCGCCAGCGCGTTCAAATATTTCACCGGGTGCAGCTGCAACTGATTCGGAAATCGCAGACAAGGCCCCTCGCTCATCGAAGGAACCGGCGACGTCGCCAGCCGCTCGACCTCGAAAAGTCCCGCGCGGTGGCAGGCCTCGAGCTCGTCTTCCAGTAGGCGTTCGTGCCCCCCGTCCGCGAAAAGGTAGCCGTCGACGAAACGCATCTCGCAATCGATGCTTTCGTCCTCGACGATTTTGCGTACGAATTCGATCGCTTCGGAGTGACTGTCGGCCGCCATCTCGGCGCCGCGGGCCCCGTGGTAGCGCTCCAGATTCACGTAACGCTCATCGAGCGCGGTCACGAACTGCGCCGTCGTGCGGCCGCTCTGTCCCGACGCGATCTCGAAGTCTTCCAGCACGCAGACCCGCTTGCCTTCTTTCTGCAGAAGGTACGCCGTCGTCAATCCGGCGATGCCGCCGCCGATCACGCAGACGTCGACATTGAAATCGTGAGTGAGCGCACCGATGTGCGTTTCGGCTTCCGCGTCTTGCCAGAGGGAACGGGTTTCTCCAGGGTGAATCGCGCTCATCACGGCCTCCTTTGCGAATCCGGGGAAAGACTCCCCAAACAAGGCAAGTTGCAAACCCCGGGCAAAGGACAATTGGGTAAAATGGGCGTGGATGGCGGAATCTATCGACGAGCGTCGAGGGATTGCGAAGGGGTTTCCCCCGCCGTACTGCGATTTTTCTCGCTACGGATGTAGTCCACGGCAAAGACGTTCCCCATGAGCTCATCCTCCGTGACCCAGACGTGGCCTTTTTGGCAGCGGGAACGATAAGGCTCGTGGTACGGGCTACAGCTCAGGCCCCAGCTGTTGCGAATCATGTACTGACATTGGCCGTTGATCATCTTTCGACCGACGATAGAGCTCGCATGTTTGCCGTGAAGGCCTCCGGCGCCTTGCAGGAAGTTGCGGTAGCTGATGCCCGCGATCCGTCCTTGGCCGAGGGCCGTATCGATGGCGCGACGAAAACGGTCGTTGAGTCCCTGTCCGCCGTAACTGGGATCCGTCGCGCGTTGGTATTGGGCGACGCTCACGACACTGAGTGAATCGATCGAGCGCCGACAAGAACGGGCGATCAGATCTTCGGCCGCCGTTTGGTTGGCCCGATGAATATCGTAAGTTCCGGGATTGAATCGGCGCGCCTGGCCGTTTTGAAAACGCAGAAGGTCACTTCCCTGACCGCGATTCTGCGCGGTCAACTCGGACTCTGAGCAGACCTTGGATCTTTCGAACGCCGAATCGAGTGTCCGCTGCACGACGCCGCCATCGCTTTGCGCGGAGTTCAAACTCAACCCGGTCTTGCGTTGATATTCGTGCGCCATTTGCATTGCCGAGACGTCATCGAACATCGCGCCACTTTGGTTCAGACCGAGCACGCGGGATTTATCTTGGCGCAAGGCCTGCGACATCAAATCCGCCGCCGTGTAGGCGTAACACCAACCCAGATCTTGCTGATTGCGAACGGGTCCCAGGGTGCGGCGCAGGTCGACGGGATAACAACGATCGATCACGTCCTGCTGAGCGCGTGGTTCTTCGCGTTCAATCCGGATCGTGGCCTTCGGAAACTTCCCCGTTTTGGGATCGATGAAGCCCGCTTGCGCGAATGAAATAGGAAGGCCGCACAGAATGGCGACGAGACTTCTCACGAACATGATTCCCTTTCCCTGCCCTCCTCTATTTTAGGGGGAAAGCCCCGCGCACCGTGAGCCCGCGCCGGAAGCCCGTCTCAACTTGAAACAAGGGAGGGACTCCGAGCGGTCGCAAACGCCCCGCGTTGTCGCCTGATTGCTCAGCACTCCGGGCTTGGCCGTTGCTTTTGAATAGGTGCCAAGCTAGATTCGTGGGTCTGTTCATAGGAACATCCCTCGATGGTGGCGTGGCCGAGGGGCTAGGCACGGCTCTGCAAAAGCTGTCACGGCGGTTCAAGTCCGTCCGCCACCTCCAACTTCCCTGTATTTTACCTCTCACGAGGTCTTCATGGCGATCCACCCCCCACGTCTTCAATTTTTAGGTGCCGCGAGCACGGTCACGGGCTCCAAATACCTTCTGCATTATCAGGATCGTAAAATCCTGATCGACTGCGGGTTGTTTCAGGGACTCAAAGACCTGCGCTTGAAAAACTGGGAGGCTTTTCCCGTCGACCCGCGCACGATCGACGCGATCGTGCTGACCCACGCGCACATCGATCACTCCGGCTACATCCCGCGGCTGATCAAAGAGGGCTTCCGTGGGAAGGTCTACTGCACCCGCGCGACGCTCGAGCTCTGCCGGATCCTTCTGCCGGACACGGGATACCTGCAAGAGGAAGAGGCCGAGTACCTGAATCGACGCCGCCTCTCGAAACACCAGCCCGCGCTCCCGCTCTTCGGGCAAAAAGACGCCGAAGAATCGCTGCGCGCTTTCGTCCCCCACGACTTCGACAAAGAATTCGAACTCGCCCCCGGCCTGAGCGTCACCTTCATCTACGCGGGCCACATCCTGGGCGCGGCGCAAGCGATCGTCCGCGCGGGCGATCGGGTCATCGGTTTTTCGGGCGACCTCGGCCGACTGCAAAATCCGATTTTCTATCCCCCCGCGCCGCCGCCCCCGCTCGACTATCTGGTCGTCGAATCGACCTACGGGGACCGCCGTCACGAAGACGCCCAACCGATGGAAGAGCTGGCCAAGATCGTGAACAAGGCCCACCAAGATGGCGGCGTCGTGATGATCCCGGCGTTCACCGTAGGGCGCGCGCAAGAGATCATGTATTTCCTGGCGCAGCTGAAAAAATCCAAACGTATCCCCGACCTTCCGATGTACCTGAACAGCCCGATGGCGACGAACGTCACGAGCGTTTTTTCGAAGTTCCGCGCCCTGCACCGCCTCAGCGAGCGGGAGTGCGACGAAACCTGCGGCGTCGTGCACTACGTGAAAAACGTCGAAGAATCCAAAGAGCTGAATCTGAAAAAAGGTCCGATGGTGATCATCTCGGCCAGCGGAATGCTGACCGGTGGACGCATCCTCCACCACATCAAAACTTTCGGCGCGGATCCCAAGAACTTCATCGTGCTCTCGGGTTTTCAGGCGCTGGGAACGCGCGGCCGCAAAATCCAAGACGGCGCGACCGAGATCAAGATCTTCGGCGAACTCTCGCCCATCGGCGCGCAGGTGCGTACGTTGCAAAACCTTTCGGCGCATGCGGATTACGCCGAGATTCTAACGTGGATCCGCGATTCCCAACTTCAACCGAAGAAGGTCTTCGTCACTCACGGTGAGCCGAGCGCCGCCGAAGCGATGAAAGAGAAGCTGCAGACCGAACTGGGTCTCGACGCCGTTGTCCCCGTGCAGGATCAGGAATTCCTTCTGGACTAGGCTGCCGCTCGCCCGACCGCCCGAATCTCCGGCAGAAGACCATATACTATAATATATCATATATGGACATAAACATATCCTATAATATATTATACAATCACCATATTATATGTTTTAATAAATACAATGAAGACGAACAAGGCCCTTATGAAAACCCAGCGCAAAAGCCTCGATGAAAAGCTTCGCGCTTTCGTGAAGGCCCGCGCCGAGCTTCGCCCCAAAGCCGGTTGGATCCGCGCTCTGCGAGAGGCCTTGGGAATGACGACCTCGCAGCTCGCCGAACGCATGGGCATCCAGCAGTCCGGCGTGACGTTGATGGAAAAACGCGAAGTCGAGAAAAAAGTGACCCTCGAGACCTTGGAGCGTGCCGCGAAAGCGTTGAACTGTGAACTCGTTTACGCCCTCGTCCCGCGCGAAAATCTGGAAAAGATCGTCGACGAGCAAGCCGCGCGCGCGGCGAAGCGCATTCTCGCGCGGACGCTGCACACGATGCGTTTGGAAACCCAGGAGGTCGGTGCCGCGGAAAGTTCGCTGCACGAGCGCGAGCTCGCGACGGAACTCAAGAATAAACTGGATCGCCGCCTTTGGGGCACGCGTTGAGCGACTTCAAATTTGAGTACCCGCCCGGCGCGACGCCGCTGAATCCGAACGAACTCGCCGGTCTGAAACCCACCTACATCTCGACGCAACGTGAGCTGAACGCGGCCGAACAGGACAACATCTTGCTCGGAGAAAA
Source organism: Pseudobdellovibrionaceae bacterium (assembly GCA_019637875.1). Classification (NCBI taxonomy): domain Bacteria; kingdom Pseudomonadati; phylum Bdellovibrionota; class Bdellovibrionia; order Bdellovibrionales; family Pseudobdellovibrionaceae; species Pseudobdellovibrionaceae bacterium. Next base: position 85,794 of record JAHBUW010000010.1, read on the forward strand.
ATGGGCGTTCGCGCAAAAACGAAAGGACTTTCTGTCCGAAAAATTCATGCGCGAACTGCACCGAAAAATGTTCGGGCACGTCTGGAGCTGGGCGGGCAGCTACCGCAATTCGGATAAGTCGATCGGCGTTCCTTGGTTCGAGATTCCGGCCGAGATCAACAAGCTCTTACACGACGTCCGCTACTGGATCAGCTACGAAACCTACCCGATCGACGAAATCGCGGCCCGCCTTCACCACCGCTTGGTGTTGGTTCACCCGTTTCCGAACGGCAACGGCCGCTGGGCACGGGCCATGGCGGACGTCCTCTTGATGAGCCTCGATCAACCGCGCTTCTCTTGGGGCGCCCACCTCAACGCCGGAACCCTCGGCGAACACGGCGACGCCCGCGCACGCTACATCCGCGCACTACGCCTCGCCGACACGAAAAACTACGCGGAGCTTTTGGCTTTCGTCCGCTCTTGAGAACGCCGAGACGCCGAATCAAGACGTCAATCACGGCTTCAAACAGCCGGGCTTCTCCCCACGCACTTGAATCAGCGTGTTCTCGAAATCGGATTTTTTCGTTCCCGCGTTCAAATGGTTCGTCCAGTAGGTGTGACGTTCCATATTCCAGCAGCCGGGAAGATGTTTTTTGTAGAGATCGAAAACCGTGAGCGCGTGCCCCGTCCACAGGCTTCGCGCGCAGGCGGGCTGGTCCCCGGCGGCATTCAAAAGCGACTGACGGAAATGGGTGGGGTTACTCGCTCCGCTCGTGAGGTTCGCGACCCACTCTTTTTGACGTGACGTCGTCCAGCAGCCGGGAAGTTCGGCTTTATAACCGTCCCAGACGTTCAGGCCCACGCCCGTGAAGTGCCCGCGCATGCAAGCGGGCTGCTTCGCGGTTTCCGCGACGAGCGTCGTGCGGAAGTCGGCGACGCTGCCGCCGTTCTTCAAAAACGCCGTCCACGTTTGCAAACGATCCGCATTCAAACAACCGGGCAAGATCTCGGCGTACAGCGCTTTGACGGTGGGGGCATGATCCACCACGACCGGCGTTTGCGGGCCCGTCACGACGGGATCTTTTGGGTCGGTGATGACGGGGTCCTTGGGATCTACGATGACCGGGTCCTTCGGGTCAGCAATCACGGGCTCCTTGGGATCGATAACACCGGGATCCTTCGGATCCGTGATGACGGGATCCTGCGGATCCACGCCGCCGCCGCTCCCCGTGGAGGCAAAGACGGCGTAGAGGGCGCGCATCATCTCGGAGAGGCTGCCGTCGGGTCGACGGAGGTAGTCGCCCACGGTGTTCGGGGGCGCGTTCTCCCACATGGACCAGTAGAGCACGTAAGGCATACCCGCTTTCAAGAGATCGCGGATGAGCTCCGCTTGCAGCGGTACCTGCGGCAGGTAAGCGCCGTTCGCCGCGATCTCGGGCACCGCGATTTCCGAGACGACGACTTGATTCGTGCCGAAGGTGGGGCTCGGCTTCGCCTTCGCGCGGATCAGCTTGAGCGCCTGGTGGAAGTTCCGGTACTTCCCGGCGGGCGTCGCGGTTTCGTCGTTGGCCGTATCGTGCGCCGAATAGCCGACCAGATCGCAGGTCACCTGCGGCAGAATATCGCGGGTCAGGCTTTTGCCCCGTTCGGTGACGACACCTTCGTCCGTGTCCTGAAGGTAGCCGCGCAGGCGCACGACCTCGCACAAATGGTAGACTTTCGCTTTCGTATTCGCGACCGCGGCCCGCGCGTCCGTGACCGCGCGTTGCCGCACGCGCCAGTACTCGCGGAAGTTCGCGAGCCCCATGTCGGTGCCGGGCGCTTCGTAATCCAATTCGCCGTTGGCTTTCTCGCGGAGCGTATGCCAGTCGCCCTCGTGATTCTGGAGGACGAAAGTTTTGTTTTCATTTTTGAACTGGGTCAGAAAATACACCGCAAGATCGTAGGTCTCTTGATAGTTTTTTTGCAGATCGTCCGCAGTCTGGATCTTTTTGTCGAACGCCCAGTAGTCGGCGTAACGATCGGCGATCGTATCCGCCGAGATGAAGATGGTGTGGAAAGGCATCGCGAGGACCTCGCGGAAAGCGGGAACCTCGGCGAGCTCCTTCAAGCTTTTCACCTGATTCAGCTGCGCCGCCGGCAGATGGTAGAACGCAGGGTTTTTGGTGACCGCGCGGCTCATTTGGATTTTCGTGGTCTTGATCCCGAGCGCGAGCGTGTCTTTGGCGGCGTCAACGAAGACGGTGTCCATCCCGCCGTGGGGATTGTAGAGCGGATTCTCGTTCGCCACGCCGAAACCGGTCGGCACGGACGCGATCTGCGAAGGCGTCGCCGCGAGGAAGGCCTCGCCCCGTAACGTGCGCGACATCGACGGAAGGTCTTCAAGGCCCTTCAGTTCGAGTCCCGGCCCGCAGGCCGACAAAAACAAAATGCTGATGATGGAAAAGACGAGCGTCGCATGGCGCGGCCATGCACGGCGATTGAGCTCAAGCATTCGACATCCCCCCGGACGATGAAGAGCCTTCGGTGCAGTTCTTGGACCAAAATTGGGCGTTTCATGTTGAGAAGAATTTCGGCGAGGCTCAACGTGAGAGCGGCCGGCGAACGGACGCCGTCAGAAAAGTGATGCCTGAATTTCCGTTGGACAGGGAATGCGTCGAAATCCGAAAGGGAAATTGGTCGGGTCTACAGGATTTGAACCTGTGACTTTTACCGTGTGAAGGTAACACTCTACCGCTGAGTTAAGACCCGATTTCAAGGACTTGAAACACCTTCATTTAGACTGAGGGGGCCAGCGCGGTCAACTTTTCCTTCGGCCCGAGATGCGGTAAAAACGGGCGAAATGTTCTTTCCCCGGAGGTTAAAATGAATCCCTTCGTTCTCGTGAACCTGGTTTCGATTCTGGCTTTTCTCCTGAGCTTAGCGGGGCTGTTCGACTGGGCGCTGGGCTCGGTCCTCATGATCGGCGGCGTGGGCCTTTCGACAATGGCCGGCGTCTTCTGGCTGAGCCGCCGAATCTCTCCCGCCGTCGCCCCTCGGCTGGCGTTTGTCGCGATGGTTCCCATCAGCGCCTGGCCCGCACTCCGAATCGGGGAGTGGCTCAATGAACGGGTCTTCGATGGAATGGTCACGCTCGTCGCGCTGGCCTACTTCGCGGGTCTGACTCTCGTACTGTTCGCGCTGGGCCTCTCGTCACGAAAGGCCTGAGGCTCAGTTCCCCCCGCCGCAGGCCTTGGCCGCTTCCAAGCGGCTGAGGTGGGTCTTCGAAAACAGATGCTCGATGCAGTCCACTTCGACGCCGCCGCGGCAGTACTCGACCGCGTCGATGCGGCTTAAATGAGTTTTAGAGAAAAGATAGTCCACGCATTCCATGGAAACCCCGCCACGGCAGAGATTGGCGGCCTCGATGCGACTCAGGTGAGTCTTGGAAAAAAGTTGCTCGATGCAATCGACCGAAGGACCGCGGTTCTCGCAGCGGACGGAACTGGACGCATGGACTTGGGAAAACAGACCGGCGAAAGCGATTACGAACATCAGAAACGGGCGCATGGTGACTCCTTTTGAAACCGGGAAGTCCCCACAGCAAGAGGCACGCCAAGCGGTCCGGCGCGAACCGACCCCATGTCTTTATTTCCGGGCGAGTTCTTTCTCGATCGCTTCCTTGAGCTGAAGGTAGCCGATCTCTTCGATCATCTTGCCGTTGATGAAAAAGGTCGGCGTGTAGCGAACGCCGAGCTTCACCCCGTCCTCGCGGTCCGCGTCGATCTTCCAACCGTGCTTCGCGATCACGGCCTCGCGCTCGAGCTTCGAGTCATCAACGCCGATCTCCTTCAGGTAGCGCGCGATCAGCTCGGGACGGGGTTGCCCGTGATTAGCCCAAGCGGGCTGCGTCTCGAACAGGTAGTTCAACGCCTCGGTGTATTTGCCCTGCTCGCGCGCTTCTTCCAACGCGCTCGCCGCCCACTTCGAGTTTCCGTGAAAAGGCATGTAGCGGATCACGATGCGCAATTTCCCCGGAAACTCCTCGAGCAGCCGGTTGACGATGGGGTTCAGCGCGCGGCAGGCTTCGCACTCCGGATCCAGAAATTCCACGATGGTTACGGGCGCGTCCGCCGTTCCCTTCACGGGACTGTGGGCTTTTTCCAAGAGGGCGTTGTCGATCACGACGCCGGTGGCCCCGCCCGTCGTCGTCGCGGGTTTCTGCCACAAAGTAAGCCCAGCGAAAACCGCCGCCGCGGCGATGATGACGATCAAAACGAAGAGTTTGTTGGATTTCATGCGTTTTTCTCCTTCAGCAAAAGATTCGCCGCACTCAACAGGTGCAGAGCCAGAAAACTGATCCAAGACATCAGCGGAATCGTGATGAACCCCAGCCATTCGATTTGTTTCGTGGTGCAGGACACGCCCTGACTGCACGGCGTGATGCTGTCCGGGATGATCCCGTAATACAAAAGCACGTGGTAGCTCGCGATGGCGAAGCCCGCGAAGGTGAGCGGCAGAACGTAGCGGTGAAAACGCAAGTCCCCCGTCCAGAGCGCAACACCGCAAATCGCGACGAGCGGATACATCGCGATCCGCTGGTACCAACAGAGTTGGCAGGGCGGATACTTCAGAACCTCGCCAAAATAGAGACTTCCCAAGGTCGCGACGACCGCCAGGACAAACGAGATTTGCAGCAGCATGCGGCGACGGTCGTCGGTGGTCATGGTCCTCCTTAAGCGTGGTTCAAGTCGAGCGCCTCCGCGTTCGCGGCGTCGAGCTCGCCCCGCGCCTCGACGATCACCTGGATCGACGACCACAAGAAGAGCCCCGCGATCGCGGCTCCCACGAGCAAATCCGGAAGCCCGGAGTTAAAGTACGCGACCAACCCGCTCGCCCCGATGACGCCGGCGTTCGCGATGATATCATTGCGTGAACAAAGCCACGTCGACTTCATGTTGATGTCATCACTACGGTGCCGGTAAAGCAGAAGCAAGCAGTAGAGGTTCGCGGCGAGCGCCACCACCCCGATCGCGCCCATGGTTTCCGCGAGCGGCACCGTCTGGGTCATGTAGCGAAAAATCGCTTGTCCTAAAACGGCGGCACCGAAGACCGCCATGATCACGCCCTTGGCGTACCCCGCCCGGGCGCGCCAAACGGCGCCCTTATGAAGCGCGTAAAGACTGAAGGCGTAAACGCTCGCATCGCCCAGCATATCCAGTGAGTCGGCCATCAACGCCGTCGAGCGCGAGATCCAACCGAATCCCAGCTCGACCGCGAACATGACCGCGTTCACCACGAGCACGATCTTCAAGATCCCCGCCTGCTTCTGGCGAAGCGCGGCCAACTCCGACGACTTGTTTTCGCAACAGCTCTTTCCCATCCGACACCTCTTCCCGATCTCCATTAAAAAGCCTTGAGTCACTCCAGACTCAAGGCTAATGCTCTCGGTCATGATCCGAATCGGCGAATTGGCGAAAAGAACGGGGCTCACGGTCGATACCGTGCGCTTTTATGAGAAACAGGGATTGATTCGCAGCGCGGGGCGCTCGGAAGGCGGCTACCGGGAGTTTTCCGACGACACCGCGGAAACCTTGAGGTTCATCGCCAAATGCCGGGCCCTGGATATTTCTTTAAGTGAGATCAAAAAGCTTTTGCACGTGCGTTCGCGGTCCGCGAAATCCTGCCGTGAGGCCAACGTCGTGATCGACGATCAGTTGGCGCGCCTTCGGGATCGTATCCGGGAGCTCAAGAAGCTTGAACTGCAACTCGCGGAGCTGCGTTCGGTTTGCAATCAGGAGCTCGACCCCAGCGACTGCGAGATCATCAAATCCCTCAATCGCTAAGAGCCGAAAAGCCTCGAAGACAACGACGACTCAGTCGCTGTCACCGCTCGCCGAGAAGCTCATGAGGCCCGCTTTCGAGTAGCAGTTGAACGCCGCTTTACCGTGGCTCATGTTGCCGCGGCAGAACTGATTGTTCGCGGTTTGGAAGATGAAGTTCTCGCCCAAGATTTCGATGTCGACGACCGTATCTTCCAGCATTGCCGCGCCGATTTCGGCGATAATCCGGCGCTCTTTGTCGTTCCAGCGGGGAGCGCACTCGTAGCTGATCGCGCGGTCCTTGTAGGTGCCCTTGCAGATTTGACCGTCTTGGGTTTTCACTTCGAAGCTGTTCGTCGCTTCATCAGAAGAGAACTCCGCGATGTTTTTCCAAGGGAGGCCTTTGAACGACAAAACCGTCAACACGGCCTGACCATAACCTTGGTACTTCACTTGCGTCCGGCGCTGGTACTCTTGAAACAGCGGTGTCGATTCGATTCCCGCCGCCGCGACCGCGACGGTCGCGCCCAAAGCCACGATCACTCCCCAAATCCATGTCTTCATGGTTCTCTCCCGCACCGCAGTGCCTGATTTCAACGCAGGCCGCTCGACGCCGCCGCGTGATTTTCCCCGCGTCGTCCCCGATTCCGCCGCCCGTGGCAATTCCCCGCCCCCGCCCCGTCCAGATGAAAACGGAGCGACAATCGCGTTGCCAAAATCATCAATGCCGAAGGTCCATCTGCCACTGGTGCAGGCGCGAGAAGTTGTCCACGGCCCAAGGCATGGCCTCGTTGAAATCCTCCAACCGAATCTCGTCACGCAGATCCAGATCCGCGATCGAGCGTGCCACCCGCAGGGCCGCGAGCCGGCGCCGTTCCGACAAGGCCTGCGAGGTGAAACCGATCTCGCGCACCGTAGGTGAAACCTGCGCCCACAGATCGGCCCCCGACAGTCGTCGGTTGGATAGATTCCGTCCCCGTTCGCGTTGCCAAGCCTGAACGCGCAGAACTTTCGCGCGCACCTCCGCGACCCGGATTTCGCGCGCGGGCGATTTGCGCGGCGGATAGTGCAGCACCTGAAAACGGTCGAGCAGCGGTCCCGACAAACGTTCACCATAGCTGCGACAACGTTTCGCGGAGTAGCGGCAGCGCAGATTCGGCGTGAGTCCCGGCACCAGATCCCCGCAGGGACAAAGATTCGTCGTCGCCGCGATCACGCAGTCCACCGCGTATTTGCGAACGCCCGCCAAGCGCCCGACCCGCAGCTCTCCGGTCTCGAAGGGACCACGCAACGCCTCGAGCACTTCGCCGTCGAACTCCAAAAGTTCGTCCAGCACGAGAAGGCCCCGATGCGCGCGCACGATTTCGCCCGGGCGCGGAGGATTCCCGCCCCCGAGCATCGCCATCCGTGGCGTCGTCGAATGCGGCTCGATCAAGGGGCGCCAGGAGCCGGCCTCGGGGTCGTCCCGCTGCTCGCGCCGCAGCTCACGCTCTTCCGTGATGGAGAGATCCGGCAACATCGTATGCAGAAGGCGCGCGAAGGTGGACTTGCCCGAACCCGCAGGCCCCGCGAGCAAAGTATGGTGCCCTCCGACCCCGATGATCTCGAGAAGTCGCGCTTCCGCCGCCGAGACGAATTCATTTCCAACCGGAGGCGGTCGCGACATCGGCACGCCCCGTGCCGTGTCGGCTTCCAGCTCGTAGAACCCATTCCCGCCCGCGCGCAAGTCCGCAAGGTGGCTCAACCGTCGCACCGGAAAATCCGCAGCGGCTGAGGCACTTCCCGCACCTGTAAGCACCACCTCCCCTTGCGTGACCCGCGCCCGCGCCAGATCCGCGGGCTCTTCCACTTGACCGCGCAAACCGAGCTCGCCGTAGATAGTGACCCGCCCTAACTCCGGCGCTTCGACTTGTTCGGTCGCCCACAGGTAAGCGAGCGCCACGGCCAGTTCGAGTCCCCGCGAGGATTTTCGGATATGGGTGGGTTTGAGGTTCACGAGAATCTGCTGCGCTACGGGAAACTGAAAACCCGCCGCCTTGATGGCGCTTTTGATCCGGGCCGCGGACTCTTTCAATGTCAGATCCGCACCGCCGACAAATTGAATGGTCGGCAGCCCGGGCCATAGCATGAGTTCGACATCGACGGGTTTGAGTTCTTGGTCTTCGTTATAGAAGCTGAGGATTCGCATGCCCGAAGGCGACTGCGAAGCCTATTCCAGGTCCTGATCGCGCGGAGGTTTGGACAGAGGGTGATGCTCGTCCACGGTTCGGACAAGATTCTGGGTCGTGACGTTCGTGTACACCTGCGTCGTCTGGATCGACGAGTGACCGAGCAGCACTTGGATGCTGCGCAGATCCGCGCCGTTTTCCAGAAGCGAGGTCGCACAGGCGTGCCGGAAGCGGTGCGGATTCACGGGTTCGCTGAAACCCGCTTTCGCCGACCAAGCCGCCAACCAACGCCAGACATCGACCCGCGAAGGACGATGACCGCGGTCATTGATCAAAAGCGCGTTCAGCAAACGATCTTCTTTGAGAAGATTCGTGCGCGCGTCTTCCAGATATGCACGCAGCTCCGTGACCAAATGATCGGTCAACGGAACCATCCGCTCTTTATGTCCCTTGCCGACGATCTTGATCCAACGGTCGGAAGGGCTGAAGTCGATCAAATTCAAACCGATGAGTTCGGATACGCGGCAACCGACTCCGTACAGGAGCATCAAAGTCACGCGGTTGCGCAAGGTCTTCGCGGGATCTTCCACGACGCTCGCTTTCACGAGCAGCTGGAACTCTTCGAAGCTGAGAGTCTTCGGCAGTTTCGCGGTCACTTTCGGCGGACGGAGCTCTCCGAGTTCGGGAACTTTCTCGCCGCGCGTTTCGATGTAGCGCAAATAAGTCCGAACCGACGAGACCACGCGGGCCTGCGAACGGGTCGATAAGTTTTGCTTACGCATGAAATCGAAAAAGGCCGGAATCGGCTGTTTGGTGTCGAGGAAGTTCTTATAAAGCTCGAGATCACGCCGGTAAGCCATCACCGTATTTTGTGATCTTCCCCGAACATGCTGCAAGTCTTCGAAAAACTCGATCCAATAAGGGAGCATCGCCAACTATGAAACGGCAATGCTCTTCGAAAGGCAAGTCATTTAAAGTTATTGGGGACTATCGGGTCACCAATTGTCCGCAGTAGACGCCATTCACTTGATCCAAAATCATGTTCAAGTTCACACGATTGGTTTGCGAATTGCGACTCACACCTTGAGGATCCTGACCATTGTAGACCGTCGAAGTTCCGACACGGAAAACAATGCGGGAACCGTTGCCGCTCAAGGCTTCGAAGGTTCCGTTCGACAGCACTCCGCCCACGCCGAGCATCGACGAAGACATCGGACGAATCTCGTAATCTCCGGGAGCCGCACCGCAGACCATCATGTCGCCTGCTTGCACGATCCGCAGTACGCCTTGCAGCGTCACGGGACCTTGATAAGCAAGGATGGCTTTCGGGTCGTTCCAGTTCACGGTCGCGACCTGATTCACGATGATATCGAAGGCGAACATGACGTTTTCGTTCGTGGTCGACGAGCGCACGCCGATCAAACCCGGGAAGGGCTGGTTGATCGTGCCCGCGCAAGTGGGACAGCCGACCCAGTTCGGCGTGACGTTCGTCACGACCGGCGCGTTCGAATTGTCGTTCTTCTTACATGCGGTGAGGGTCAATGCGGACAGAGCGGCCAAAGTGAGGAACGCGGTCTTCATTGCTTTCGTTAATGTGTTCATCACGCACCTCCTTTAGATGCTTGAAGTTAGTTGCCGAACGCCTTGGCTTTATTGAGAGATTGGAAAGTGCCAAGAAGTTTATAACCATTGCCGGGACGAAGGGGACGACCCGTTTTCGGAATCACGCACGAACCGCTATCCGAACCGCAGGTGTAGAAGGTTCCGCAGCGATAGGGGCTGGGAGAGAAGTGGAACCAACACTGCGTCGGGCTCTGTTGCGCCGGCGCGACTTCGAAATTTTTGAACCAGATCTCACCGTTCACTTCGGCGTAACCGCCGCCGTCGCCTTGATCCACGCCACCCGTGATCACGAGAACCACCGCGCCGATCCTGTCCTGGAAGAAACCGTGGAACACACGCTTCCCGCCCCTCATGAACCAGTTATTGAATTCCGAGTTCAAGTAACCTTGGTAAGCGTTCTTGTACGTCTGGTTGCCACCCTGAACCGGGCTCGTCGGATAGGGCTGATACTGGCTTCCCGAGAACGTCGTATTGAAAATCCCGATATAATAGGTGCCGGTGTCGTAATAGCCGAGCTTGACGTGACCGTCGTAGCGACCGCTACCGACGTCCGTCACCTTGACGTTGATTTTCATGTTCTGCGGATTGTTCAAAGGGCGCGACTGCACGTATTCATTCAAAGTCGCCAAATCCGAATATTGAAAAGTGACCGTCGATCCCGCCTCGTTGTTCAGCGGATGGTTGTCCGGAAGCGGAGTGGGCGTCGCGCCCGGGCCCGGTGTCGGCGTCGCTTGCGGATTGTTTCCGTCGTCGTTCGAGCCGGCCATCTTCTCTTGGGCACAGCCCGCGAGCATCGCGACTGCCATCAGCAGCACCAATGCTTTTTTGAGAGATTGAGTCTTCATGGCTTTCCTCCTGACGGAAATCTTCACTTACCGGTCAGGATTGCGAGCCTTATGCCAAAAAAACGGAATGAATAACCCAAGGGTCCCGGACACTTAGAAGGTGTCTCAAATTGGGCATGAAAAAGGGGTGACGCGAGCGGTCCCCCGCTGTCGAGATTTTCGACAGCGCGAAGCCCCCGCCCATCAGGGGCGCAGCTTCAAAAGGCCGTCGCGATCGACGACGTGGAAGAGCCCTTGGTCCTCGGTCTCTTCAATCTCGAGCCCCGAGTAGGTGGCTTTATCTCCATCGCGCCAGCTGCGGAAGTTCGTGGTCCGCACGTCCAGGCTCAAGTCCTTCTCCAGCACCCGGGTCTCGCCCCCTTGATGACGGCAGATCACACCCTTCTCATCCACCAGCAGGCGGAAGCAGGCCGGCCCCGACATTTTCTGGAAACGGCAGACGCGGACGCCACTGTCCAAACGGTCCAGATGGATCGCGTATTTGTTTTCGCCGATCCAGAAACGGTTCGACCAGAACTGCAAAAGCCCTTCGCCCTGATCGCGCGAAGCCGCGCAGACATCCAATTGACTGTGGCGAACGATGTCTTTCACCGCAAACGAGTTCTGACGGAAGGCTTTCAAATCCTCGATCTTGAAATGACCCGGACGATCGCCCGAACACTCCAGAGTCTGATCGTCCAGCAGTTTCAAGCCCGTGCACTTCCAGAAGTGCGTCGCCGAGCGAATCAGGTTTTGACCTTCGCGGGTATAAAGAGCCGCATAGCCCTTCGCGCTTTGGCCAACGACAAGCTCCGCCGAGATTTCGGTGAATTTATCGTAGTCAAAAACGACCACCTTCCCCTTTTCACTGACGAACGAGGGCTTACACTCGCGCGGCGAGCAAGACCGACGGGAATCACCGCATTCGATCAGCGAGGGAAAAAGCGCCGAGCGTTTCACACCGCGGCAAAAGGTCATCTCACCCAGATAGCAGTGCGGACCGCGGGACTCACCGAACTCACAGACGGCCGCGGGCTCTTGCGCAAACGCCGGAGTCGCACAAACAGTCGCCCAAACGAAGGCGCCCAGAACACCACCCGCCAATTTCAAAATGAACATCTTCATCTCCCCGTCCCTTTTTTAGCGAGCCTTTTCCACAATCAGTCCATCCACGTTCACCAAACGCCCGTGCCGCAGTTTCGATCCCTGCGACAGTCGGCGTTTCAAGTCGTCAAACGCGGTTTGCTCCATGACCAAGGTTTGACGGTCATAGCGCGAGTCGATCAGCTGCGTCGCCGTGTTTTGAAAGCGCTCCATCGTGTCTTCGATGAAGCTCACCCGACGTTCTTTCGACTTCAGGCTCATGCCGGCCTCGCCGAACATCACGTTCGTGCGGCCGATCAATTGCGCCGCCGCCTTTTCGTAGGACGTCATCAGATGAATGATCATCTCGGGATCCGCCACGCGCAGCTTGTGACAGGGCGCCCAACCCGGACGGCAGCTCCAGTAATCCGACATGATCGAGCCGCCGAAGACGTTCTGGTTGTACGGGATTTTTTTGTAGTAGTCCGTATAGGGAGGAACTTTCGAACCCACGCCCAAAAGGTGCGTCGGCACGTTCAACGTGCGCCACACGTTGTCGGTCACGCCCTTCGGCAAAAGCCCCGACTGTTCGACCATCGTGACCGCGAAGCTCCCGCAACCCCCGCCCTCGAAACGGTCGGGACGCAGGTTCAACCCGAAGTGCCGCTGGGGCTCCTTGGGATGCTTGATGTAGGTCTTCAGCCAGCCCAGCATCTTCTGGCATTCGGCGCTCGAGACCTCGAACGCGATGAAACGCAAACGATTCGCTTGGCTCGCCTCTTCGATGACCTCTTCGGCCTCTTCGGGCGTATTCAAATAACCGTCGCGGAAGCTCGACATGAAGGTCGAAAGCCCCCAGCCCGACCGCAGCATCTGCATGCCTTGGTTCTGCTGTTCACCCGTTTGTCCGGTGGCGCCCGAATCCATCCCGCCGCGGGCGTTGCGACACTGCCACGCGACCATCGCGTGGCCGATGTCCATGTCGCTCGTGTTCATGGTCATCAGCGAGCGACGTAGACGATCCGCCGTGCGGAAATCGAAAACGTACTGCGGGTTCTTCTTAAGAAGGATGATGTAGTTGCGATCGCGCTTCAGGCCCAAGCCCTGATCGATCTGCATGGGCAGACCCGCATTGAGCTCCGCGTAGTCGCGAGGCTCCTCGGGCATTTCTTCGGATTGTAGATCCTCATCACGGAAGGGACCGCGCTGGTCGCCGTACTGGGCGCGGCCCGCGTTCGCCACTTGCGGCGGAACCGTACGCGCCCACGCGCCTTGCGCCTGCAGCAAGATGACGAGACTCAAGATGAAGCGCGAGGAAGACACGGAAACCTCCAAAAGGCGATGAAGCCCAAGGGTTTCTTTTCGAAATCCGTGCCGTGTCTATTCCATTTAGATTGGACTCCGCGCGCGGCGGCCTGAAAGAAGAATAGAGTCGAAGTTCAACTCGACACCTCCGATTTTCGCGAAGGGAATTTTCTGCCCGTCATTATTTTTGACAGTTGATGCTAGCGAGCCTGCGCATAACCTCGCGGGGGTGCGCCCACTCGCGCGAGCGGATAATAGTGATTCAAGATCTGCGTGGACGACAGGCCCTTCTCGGCCCAGTCTTTCGATCCCCACTGACAAAGACCGACGCCGTGACCGTAGCCTTGCCCCTCGAAAACGACGTCTTTGCCTTGTTCGCGCGTATGGAAGCGCAGGCTTTTCAATTTTCCGAAACCCAAAAGCTGCCGGAAATTCTGACCCGACAGGATTTTCAGATCGCTCATCCCGTCCCACCACTCCACCAGCGTCACGCGCTGATCAAACAGGCTTTGGATCCACGAGAATTCCAAACCCGCTTTCGTCGCCGCCGGTAAACGACGGTCGCCGCCGGGATCTTGCAATTGCTTTTTCAGCCAGTTCTTTTCGGCGACGAACTTCCATTTGTTCGAGGGCCGCGCCTCGCACGAGGGATCGCGCACGCTTTTATATTCACCGACCGGTCCCCACACGAATTCGGGGGTCGTCGTGCGCCCGCCGCAGTCCGCATGGTAGTAGGCGCGGAAGACTTCGCCCCCCGCCCCGCGCAGGACCTGATCGCGGGTTCCCGCAAGCGCCTCGGCCCAGCGTCTCAGCGCCGGTGAAGCCCGCCGTTTGGGCGTCACCCATTCGAATTCCTGATCCAGAATCGAACCTTCCAGATCGAAGCTCCACGCCGTGCGCGCGCGCATCTGCGACAGCGTATAGGAACGCGTCGCCACGGCCTGCGCCTTGAGCGCCTCCATGGGCCACATCCCCGGCATCTCGCGACTCAAGACGCCCAACAGATAGTCCGTGAAGGCGACCTCGGCGCGCAGCTCGATGACGCCCGCGACCTGATCCAAAATCAAATGGGGAGGCAAATTCTTGGGCCCCATCTTGGCCTCGCGGGTCTCGAAGCGCACGGGAGGCTCGCCGATCAGGCGTTCCAGAACCGCCTTGCCGCCCGAGGTGACCCGCATCCGCAAAGCGCCGGCCGGCGCCTTTTCTATTTTCACGCGCAGAATCTGTCCGGGGCGCTTCGTGAATGCTTCCTCATCGAAGCGCAGGCTTTCGGTGACGAATTCCAACTCCGCCGGAGCCGACCCCAACCGAACGCGCACATGATCCGTATCGGCGGCATAAGAGGAGGAAAGAAAAAAGAAGGTGGAGATCAGGCCCAGTCCCAGGCCCGCACGCACCTTGGGAAACATCCATGTCCCCACGTGGTTCGGCATAGACCCAGTCCACCCAAAGACCGGGTCCGGCACAAGACCAGGGACCGGTTATCAGGACGGAAGTCGCGCCTTCAGGGTTTTCAGGATTTCCCAGGTTTCACGTTTTCTTTCGGGAGCATGACGCAGATCCCGCGGCCCGAGAGCCGTTTCCAAATTGAACTTTAGTCCAGCCTCGTTCGCGAAGTGACGAAGACGCTCCGTCAGGTCCGCCGAGAAGCTTAAAACTTCACCCCGTCCCGCCAACGCATCCGCATGCTGCGCGACCTCGCCCGGCAAGAGTTCCCGCACTTCAAAATCGCGAGCGGTCAACCCGATGGCGCCCATCATCTTCTGGAACATCTCATCTTGCCCGAGACCCTCCGGCCAGGGGATGTCGACGATCAAAAGGGCGGGCTTGGTTTCAAAACGCCGCGGCAGCGTGCGTACGCCCAGAACGTGATCGAAATAATTGAGCATGAATTTACCGGCCGCTTGTTGCACTAGTCTTTTCCTTCGATCGCGTTCAAATCATGACTGGCTGTATCTTCACCCGTATCCTCGTTGAGCTCCACCTCGTCGCCCTCATTGAGCTGCAGTAGAATCCGTTCCGCGAGGACGCGGTTGAAACCCGGGACCTCGGAGATCTGCTCGACGCTCGCGCCACGGATGGCCTCGACACTCGGGAACTTCCTTAACAGGTCGCGCTTTCGCTTTTCGCCAAGGCCCACGACGAAATCAAGCTCGGATTCCAGCGAACTCGCCTCGCGCAGTTTACGGTGGTAGGTGATGGCGAAACGATGCGCCTCGTCGCGGATGCCCACCAGAATCTGGAAGGCGTCGGTGTTCGGGCGGAAGATCACGGGGTTCGCCCGGCCCGGCAAATAGAAACGCTCTTCCGTCGCCGTCACTTCCGAATCGCTGAAGTGCCCTTGGGTGCGCGCCTTCGCCAAACCCACCACGGGGATCTTCTGCCCGATCTCTTCCAGGATCTTCACCGCCACCGCCAACTGCCCCTTGCCCCCATCAATGACAATGAGCTGCGGGGTTTCGTATTCGTCGTGCTTAAAACGACGACCCAAAACCTCGTTCATCGAGGCGAAATCGTCCGTCCCCACGACCGTCTTGATCCGGTAACGGCGGTAGTGTTCTTTCGAAGGAACTCCATCCTCGAAAACCACCTGCGAAGCGACGGTTTCTTTCCCTTGGAAAGTCGAAATATCGAAGCACTCGATCCGCGTCGGCAATTCCGGCAGTCCCAGCTTGGTTTGGATCTCTTCGAGGCCCTTTTTCTTCTCTTCGGATTTCGTGACGTACTTTTCGAAATGGGCCTGCGCGTTCGCGCTCGCCATCTCGCTGAGCGCCGCGGCCTTCCCGCCCAGATTGAAGCGCACGACGACCTTGTCACCCCGGCGCTCACACAAGACCGCCTCTAGAAGTTTGGTCATGTCCGTCCCCAAGTCCACGGGCAGGATGACGTCATCCGGGATGATGTTGTCCTCGTAGTACTGGTTCAGGAAACTCACCAGCCATTCGCGCGCGTCTTCCGCCGGGTCCTCGGGGTTCAGCAGCGGGAAGAAGTGCGGACGCGTCCCGATCACGCGGCCCGCGCGCACGTGGACCGTTTCGATCAAGGTTCCGCGCTCATCGCCGAAGAAACCCACGGCATCCTGATCTTTTTCCGAAAGATCATTGATGACGTTTTGTTTCTCCAGAATCGCCTTGATGGCGCCGACCGAGTCACGCAGCCGGGCCGCGACCTCGAAACGTTCATCCTGCGCCGCCGACATCATCCGTTCACTCAAGACCTTCAGCAGTTTCTTATCCTGGCCTTTCAGAAACGAACGGGCGCCCTCGATGTCGGCGCGGTACTCGTCCACGGTCACCAGCTTCACGCAAGGGGCCGTGCAGCGCCCAATCTGGTGGGTCATGCAAGGGCGCCGACGCGTTTTGAACACCGAATCCGTGCAATCGCGAATTTTGAAAGTGCGATTCAGAAAACGAATGGTTTCGTGGACCGCCGCGCCCGAGGTGTAGGGTCCGAAGTACTGCGATCCATCCCGCTTCACCTTGCGCGCCAGATACAGGCGCGGGTACTCGTCCTTCAGCGAAATTTTGATATAGGGATAGGATTTGTCGTCTTTCAGCCGGATGTTGTACTTCGGCCGATGCTTTTTGATCAGCGAGGCCTCAAGTAAAAAGGCTTCGACCTCGGTTTTCGTCAGGATGTATTCGATTTCGAAGATGTTCCGCACCAGAAAGCGCGTCTTCGGCGAAAGATCCTGCGAGTTCGAGAAGTAGCTGCGCACGCGATTGCGCAAATTCTTCGCCTTCCCGACGTAGATGATCTTGTCGCCCTCGGATTTCATCAGGTAAACGCCCGACTGGGTCGGATACTCGCGCACCTTCTCCAGAATCGCGTCGAGTCGCTCCCCGACGGTCGGTTTGCGCGGGCCGGAGTCGACCTCGCTCCCCTCTTCGGGTCTTGGCTTCTTGGGACCCTTCCGGGGATAGCGATATTCGCTCATGCCGTGCCTTTAGCGTCCTTTTCTCCGGGCACGGATTTCAGATTCAGATCCATGATCTGCAGACGTTTGATCTCGTCACGGATCTTCGCGGCCTCTTCGAACTCCAGACGCTCCGAAGCCTTTTTCATCTTCTCGCGCATACGTTCGATCTCGAGCTGAATCTTCGAGGGCTCTTTCGAGAACTTCTCGAACAGATTCGCGGTGCGGTCTTCTTTCCCCGCGCCGATGGTCACGTTGCCGTCGAACAGATCGCCCAAGCCTTCCAGGATCTTCTTCTTGATCGTGGCGGGAGTGATCCCGTGCTCTTTATTGTACTTTTCCTGGATGTGGCGACGGCGTTGGGTCTCGTCGATGGCTTTTTGCATCGATTCGGTCACCGTATCGCCGTACAGGATCACGCGCCCGTTCACGTTCCGCGCGGCGCGACCGATCGTCTGGATCAACGAGCGCTCCGAACGCAGGAAGCCCTCTTTGTCCGCATCGGTGATCCCCACGAGCGAGACCTCCGGAATGTCGAGGCCCTCACGCAGAAGGTTGATCCCAACCAGAACGTCGAAGACGCCCAGACGCAGATCGCGGATGATCTCGACCCGCTCCATGGTTTCAATATCGGAATGAAGGTACTTCACCTTCACCCCCAAGTTTTCGAAATACTCGGTCAAATCTTCCGCCGAACGTTTCGTCAGCGTCGTGACGAGGACGCGCTCTTTTTTCGCAATGCGATCGCGAATCTCTTTTAGCAGATCATCGACCTGATGTTTGACCGGACGCACTTCCACGAGCGGGTCCACCAGGCCCGTGGGACGGATGATCTGCTCGACGATCATGCCCTCGGACTTTTGCAGTTCATAGGCCGCCGGCGTCGCCGAGACGTAAACGACCTTATCCATGAGCGCTTCGAACTCTTGAAAGTTCAAAGGCCGGTTGTCGAGCGCGGACGGCAAACGGAAGCCGTGCTCCACCAGATTCATTTTGCGCGCGCGGTCCCCACGGTACATCCCGCCGATCTGCGGAACGGTGACGTGGGACTCGTCGATGAAGGTGATAAAGTCGTCGGGGAAGTACTCCAGCAAAGTCGGCGGCGGCTCGCCCGGCCCCCGGCCCGTCATGTGGCGCGAGTAGTTCTCGATGCCCTGGCAGAAGCCCATGTGCTCGATCATCTCGATGTCGTAGAGCGTGCGCTGCTCGATCCGCTGCGCCTCGAGGAACTTCATCTCTTTCTGGAAGGTCTGGAGGCGCTCGCGCAGCTCATCACGGATCTGCGCGACCGCGCGCTTCATCTTGTCGTCCTCGGTCACATAGTGAGAGGCCGGATAGATGGCGACGCTCTCGAGCTCTTCGAGCACCTTCCCCGTCAAGGGATCAACCCACTTCAAAGTCTCGATATAATCCCCGAACAGTTCGATGCGCAGCGCGCGCTGCTCCTCGTAGGGCGGGAACACTTCCACGATGTCGCCGCGCACGCGGATCGTCCCGCGCGAGAAATCGACGTTGTTGCGTTGGTACTGGATGCGGATCAGCTCTTTCAGCAGATGATCACGCTTCACCTGGGTATTGGCCTGCAGGTGGATCATCATGCCCTCGTAAGCCTCGGGCGAACCCAGACCGTAGATGCAGCTGACGGAGGACACGATGATGACGTCATGGCGATCGAACAAGGAGCGCGTCGCCGAGTGGCGCATGCGATCGATCTGCTCGTTGATAGCCGAGTCCTTCTCGATGAAGGTGTCCGTCGACGGGATATAGGCTTCGGGTTGGTAGTAATCGTAGTACGAAACGAAGTACTCCACCGCGTTCTTCGGGAAGAGCTCCTTGAATTCCGCATACAGCTGCGCCGCGAGCGTCTTGTTCGGCGCCATGACGAGCGCGGGGCGATTCAGCTGATTGATGACGTGAGCCATGGCGAAGGTCTTCCCCGACCCCGTCACACCCAAAAGGGTCTGATGCTTCAGGCCCGAGCCGAAACCGTCCACGAGTTCTTTGATCGCCTTGGGCTGATCGCCCGAAGGTTTGAAATCCGATACGAGTTCAAATTTGCGTTTCACCGGGCAATCCTATCCTTGGGTGGCCACCGATCCCCAACCGACCGCGCTACTTACTGACTTCCCAGAAACTCCCCTGGGTCGTGTCCGAGATGCTGATGCCTTTGTCGGTCAGGAGCTTCCTCAGCTCGTCCGACTTCGCGAAGTCCTTGGCGTTGCGGGCCTCCGCACGTTCTTTCACAATGAGCTCGATTTCGGCTCTGTCCAGATTCATACGCTTCAAAAGACGATTGTCGAGATCCGTCAGAAACTGTGCGGGCGGCTCGGCGAAAACGGACATCAAACGCCCATAATTGGACGCGAAATTCCGGAAGCCCACGGCCGTCCCCATGACGGCCGCGTTCACCTTCATCCCCCGGCGCACTTTCGCGTTGAAAGCCCGGACGATCTCGAACAGCCGCGCGATCCCTTCCGCCGAGTTGAAATCGTCATCGAACGAATGCGACGCCTTTTCCCAGGCCTCCGCCATCGTTTTCGAAAAGTCCGCGGGCACCGCCGCGTCCTCGGTCAGGCCCGCCGCCTTGCCGTCCGCGATCAGACTCTCGGCCAACGCCAACGCCGAGTAGACCCGCGCCAGACCCGCAATGGCCTGGTCGACGGCCTCTTCACCGAGGTCCAGCGTCGAGCGGTAATGCACGCTCATCATCATGAACTTCAGGATCTCCGGATTGTACTCATCCATGAAGCCGCGCGCGGTTTTGATGTTCCCGATGGACTTCGACATTTTCGCGCCGCCGAAGTTGATCATATTGTTGTGCATCCAGTACTTCACGTATTGGTGCCCGGACGCCCCTTCCGACTGCGCGATTTCGTTCTCGTGGTGGGGGAAGATCAGATCCATCCCGCCGCCGTGAATGTCGATCGACTCACCTAGATGCTTGCGCACCATGGCCGAGCACTCGATGTGCCAGCCCGGACGCCCTTGGCCCCACGGCGAATCCCACGAGGGCTCGCCGGGTTTCGCCGCTTTCCACAAAGCGAAATCCAAAGGATCGCGCTTTTTCTCGTCCACTTCCACCCGCGTCCCGCTCATCATATCGTCGATGTTGCGGTGACTGAGTTTGCCGTAGCCCTCGAACGAGCGAACCGCGAAGTTCACGTCTTTCCCCAGCGAGGTTCCCTCGGTGACGTAGGCTTTGCCGCCCTCGATCAGCTGACCGACCAGCGAGCGGATCTCATCCATCGTCTCGGTCACCTTGGGGTTCGCGTCGTGTTTGCGCAGCTTCAGACGACCGAAGTCTTTTTCGAACTCTTCGATGTACTGCTTCGCCACGTCGGCCGAATCGCGATTCTCTTTCAGCGCGCGGTTGATGATCTTGTCGTCCACGTCGGTGTAGTTGTAGACGAAGTTCACCTTGTAGCCGCGTTCTTCCAGCCATTGGCGCACGAAATTGTAAACGATGACGCCGCGGAAATTCCCGACGTGCAAAAGATCGTAAACCGTGGGGCCGCAGCAGTACATCTGCACCACCGGCGCGTTGCGGGGCTCGAAAGCCTCGCGCGATTTGGTCATGGAGTTGTAGATCGTGATTCCCATGGTCTTACCCCATCTTCGCCAGGCACTGCTCGGCCCGCGCGATCAAACTCGCCTTTTTCATCAACGGAACGAGGATCTGTAATTCCGTGCCGTGGGGTTTACCGATGACGGCCACCCGAATCGGCATGAACAGGTTTTTCCCCTTCACCGCCGCTTTCACCTTCACTTCGTCTTGCACTTTCGCGAAGTCCTCGGCACTCAGCTCCTCTTGCGGAAGCGCCTTCAGTCCGGCGATCCAGGCTTCGAAGACGGCCTTCGATTGCGGCCAAGTGAAGACCTCGTCCGCTTCAGGCAAAATCGCGTAGCTGCCGTCCGCCAAAGGACGGTACAGCTCGACCGCGTCCACCATGGTCTCAAGCTTCGGGCGGAAAGTTTCCACCGAGCGGCTCTGCCACGCGGGATCCGCCGGCAACTGCAGTCCGGCCTCTTTCAGAAACGGCGCGATCTCGCCCCAGATTTTCTCGTTCGACAGCGCCCGCAGATGCACCGAGTTCATCCATTTGAGCTTCACGGCATCAAACACCGCGCCCGCAGGATTGAAACGATCCAGCGAGAACGAGTCGACCAGCTCTTGCGCGGACATCACTTCTTTCCCGTCCGGATGCGACCAGCCCAGCAACGCGACGAAATTCGAAAGCGCCTCGGGCAGATAACCTTCGCCCTTGAACTCGTGGCACGAGGTCGCGCCCTTGCGCTTCGAGAGTTTCTTGCGGTCCTCATCCAGGATCAAAGACAGATGCCCGAAGTGCGGCTGCGCCCAGCCCATCGCCTCGTAGATCATCATCTGACGGAGCGTATTGGACAGATGCTCTTCCGCGCGCAGAACGTGCGTGATCTTCATCATGTGATCGTCGACGACGCAGCAGAAGTTGTAGACCGGCATGCCGCCCGAGCGGAGCAGCACGAAATCCCCCACCATATCCGACGGGAATTTGACCTCGCCGCGCACGATGTCCTGGAAGATATAGTCCTTCTTCAGCTCCTTCGTCCGGAAACGCACGACGGCCTTTCCGCCCTCGGCGATCTTGGCGAGCGCCTTGTCCAGCGGCCAATCGGCGTAGGGGGAGTTCACGTGGGCGTAGGTCCCCGCCTTCATCGCGGCCTCGCGCTGGGCTTCGATCTCGGCGTCCGTCATAAAGCAGTAGTAGGCCTTCCCCGATTGAATCAGACCGTCGGCGATCTCTTTGTAGATGTTTTGGCGCGCGCTTTGGCGATAGGGACCGTAGGGTCCCACGTCAGCCAAGGTGTTCGCATCGGGGCCTTCATCCCACTTGAAGCCCAGCCAGTCCAAATCCTCGATCACCATCTTGAGCGACTCGACCGTCGAGCGGGCCTCGTCGGTGTCTTCGATCCGCAGGATGAACTTGCCGCCGGTTTTGCGCGCGTAGAGGTAATTGTAGAGTGCGGTCCGCGCACCGCCGACATGCAAATAACCGGTGGGGCTCGGCGCGAAACGCAGGCGCGTCTCGCTTGAAATGGCGGGGTTCGGCGGGAACGAATTCGGTGTGCTCACGGTGGGCTCTCTCCAGAGATGGAAACCAAAAGAGAGAGCTTAAAACGCGGCCCCGGGCTTTGGCAAAGTCTGAGGCACTCCGTCTGGGATTAACGCTCATCCAGCCTCGCGGATGAGGCAAAGAAGTGCTCATCCGCAGACCTGATGAGCCAAAAAACAAAGGGCCGGTTTTCACCAGCCCTTTCGAGTTCAAATTCTATTTTTTGGCTTACAAACCGAAGATGGCCCGGACATCGTCCTGCGAGGTCAGCTCGTTTTTATCCACCGCGAGCGAAAGTTCCTTCATCAGGAGCTTGCGGGCGGTATCGAGCATATTGCGCTCGCCGTAAGAGAGCTCTTTGTCGACTTTCAGCAGGAACAGATCGCGCAAAACTTCAGCGATTTCGTAAACGGAGCCGGTTTTGATCTTCTCCATATACTCGCGGTAGCGGCGGTTCCAGGTCTGATTGTCGATTTTGACATCGGTCATCTTCAAGATTTCGATGACTTTCGTCGCTTCTTCTTTAGAGATGATCGGGCGAAGGCCCACGCGACTGACTCCCGACTTGGGAACCATCACGCGCATGCCGGTATCGCGGATCTGTACGATATAGAAATCACAGCGGTTTCCGGAGATCTCTTTCGATTCGACGGCGACCACTTCGCCGACGCCATGTCCAGGATAGACGGCGTTGTCGCCCACGTTGAATTCCACGGGACCCGCGGGAGCGGGCCGCATGCGTTCGCGTTGTGAGCGCTCACGCAGGACTTTTTCTTTGGGACTCGGTCTGGTCATCTGCACCCCTTTAACTCTTGCCCCGGCCCCTTAAAAAATCACCCCGGCCAGGTGCAAGTACCCATGAAGATTGGACGTCATGCGCGAAGGGAGGTTTAACAGGTTTGACACAACAAATCAAACGACCCAGCGGAGTGTCAGCCGATTTGCGGCATGATGATGACTTTTTTCAGGGCATTTATGGAAAAAAAGTAGGTCCGAACGAGTCGGACCTACTGAGAACGAAATAAACGGGCTTACAGAAGAGCCGACAGGACGAGCGCGAACGGCTGCTTTCCTGCATTCCCCATGGGGATGTTTTGGCCACGGACGCGGACGATGTAAGCGCCGGCCGGAGCTTTTTTGAGCTCGATCATCGCGTTGTTGTTCAGGCTGTCGGTGTTCGACAGGTGACCCCCGGGTCCCGAAACCTCGAGATCCAAGTTGTTCACGAGCGCACGCGAAGCCGACGGGGTTCCCGGCGCATCGGCGTAAACCAAATTCACCAGCAGAGTCTCGCCCGCGTTCACGTTGATCCGGTACTCCATGACTTCGCCGGTGCCGAGGCCCGTCTTCTCGTCGATCATTTGCGTTTGTGCGCCGAGCTTTCCCAGCATCGCCATGTCCGAACGACCGTAACCTTGGTTGTTGTCGGGACGCGGTTTCAGCTCTTGTTTAGGTCCGGTCCCGTATTGACCGGGTGCCAAGTCCACCGCCGTATGCAGAAGAACCGCTTTCACGAGCGCGCCCGAAGGACGAGCCATGTTGTAGCGCGTACGCAGCACTTCGCGCGCGATGGCGGCTCCACCCGCGACGAGCGGTGTCGACATCGAGGTTCCACCCGAATAGACGTACTCGTCGTTGTAGGCGCCCCACAGAAGTTGCGCGGTGGGTGTCTTCGACTTTGCCGACAGGATGTTCGAGCCGGGTCCCACGATTTCGGGTTTCAAACGACCGTCCGAGGTCGGGCCGCGCGAGCTGAACACCGAGATCCCGTTCGCATCGTCCGACAATTTCGAACTCGAGATGGGCTCTGCGGGCCAGCTCTCTTTCGCCGAACGCAGTTCGCCGATTTTCGCCTGGATACCGCCGGTCAGATTGTAGTTTTCCGAAGCGCCCACGGTGAGCGAGTTCTTCGATGTGCCGGGCGAGCTGATCGAGCCCAGATCGATGATGCCGTCCGCGTTTTTATCCACGCCCGAGTTGCCGGCCGCGAAGATCGGCAGAAATTCCGGATTTTTCCAGACGTAGTCGTCCACCTGCGCCGCCATCGCGTCGTAGGCGCCCAGATTGCGCGGCGAACCCCACGAGTTCGAGTGCAGGCGCGCGCCGTCGTTGAACGCGGGCTGGAACATTTTGTCGAGCTTGGGGGGAACGGTCAGATTGTCGATCAAAGGACTCCACATCCCTTGCGGCATCAGCATCGCGTCGTACGCGCCGCCTTTGAACACGCCTTTGGAAGCGGTTCCGCGACCCGCGATCGAACCCGCAACGTGCGTACCGTGACCCATGGGATCGGACCAATCCTTCGCGCCGATGCCGAGGATTTGCCCCGACTTGATCCCGCCACGAAATTCCATCGAGACGGTGTCGATGGCGCCCATGTCGAGGCCCGTGTCCGCGAAGCTGACGATCTCGCCCTGACCGGAAAGACCTTGGGCCCAGACGGCTTCGAAGTTCATCACTTTGGTGCCGGTTTCGAAACCGGTGACGTCGGTGTAATCGCCTTTGCCCGCGGCCATCGCGACGATATCCGTGCCGAGGTTCATGTGCATCGCTTCGACCTGGGGAGCCTCTTCGATGTTCTCGACGCCGGGAAGTTTCGCGATCTCGACGATCTTCTCGACTTCCGCCAAAGCGTCGAGCGTGCGGCCTTCAACCTTGTGGTTGATGCTCATGCGGCGCAGATCCGCCGACAGACGCTGCGCCGAGGTCTCGTCGAACGCCATCACCCACAGACGCAAGGGTCGTTTCTTCTCGCCGTCGGCGAGAAACGCGCGCGCCGCGATCTTCTTCGCGAGCTCCGAATCGATTTTCCATTGGGGCTGCCATGCGGCCGAGCCGATGACTTTCTGCGCTTGGATCAGCTCCAGGCTGCGTCCGTCACCGCGAACGAGGAAACCGTTCGGCGGCAGGTAGCGCAGGATTTCCAGGCCGTGGGCCTTCATCTCGCGACGGGTTTCCGGACGCAGCAGGTCGCCGAACTGGATCACCCATTCGCGATTTTCGTTTTTCTGCAACAGGAGTCCGCGGTTTTCGCGGCTGAGTTCAACCTTCTGGCCCCGGATTTCAAGCGCCGCTTGCGCCTGCAGTCCGACCAGCATGAGCGTTGTCGCGACGAGCGCGCGACCGAACGACCGTGTCATCATAGTTCCCCCTCCGTGGTGGAATTGAGTTGTCGGGAACAAGTCGAGTCGGCTTTGCCGGGCCGGTCAATTTTTTTCGGCTTCAACGGCCTCGCGCAGCGCACCGGCGGTCCGCTGCAGCAAGATTTCGAGCCCCACGCGCATCGGCCAGCTGAGCGCGCGGTCCTTCGCGCTCCAGCCTTCGATTCTCACCAGCGTTTGACCCGCGCCGAAACTCGGCACGCCCTCGCCGCGCGCGAACTGCGCCTCGGGCGAACGCAGTTCGAGTTCGGCGGTGAAGGGAACGATGTCGCCTTCAAGGACCGTGAACTCCACACGGGGATTTTGGGGATGGGGTTTGGGGACCGCACGACCGCGCAGGGTGTAGTCGATCGTCAGGATTTCGATCCGCATTTTCACTTCGCCCGTCTCTTGATTCCAGGTGAAGTCCTTGAGGAAGCGGCTCGTGCTTTTGATCTTCTCCGGATCGGTCGCGAAGGCCCAAACTTTATCGAGGGGTTTTTTCGCAAGGCCCACACCTTTCGAAACGGTGCGGCCGTCCTCATTCTTCGCGGAGACCAGAATCTGGCGCTGCTCCGTCATTTTCTTCCAGAGCTTCGCGTCTTTTTCCCAAAAATCGAGGGCGAGAGCCGCTCTAGCTCCGACGCTCGCAAATAATAAAAAGAGGAACAAGATCCGCGCCATCATCCGCGGTCACGATAGCACGGGAGAATGGCTTAATAAAGAGATGTACGCTAGAATAGGGGCGATGGATTGGAAGACGACGGACTCGATTCAACTTGTCGAAAGCGGCCTCGTCGCTTTGCGAGGTTTTTGGCCGAAGAAGGTCGTCGCGCCCGTTCGCGAAAAAGTGATGAGTGAACTTGAGCGCGTCAAGATCCGCCAAAACGGGAAATGGGTCGCCGGGAAACTCGATGCGATGCCGGTCTTTCAGCGCAGCGGAGCCCTCAGCCAAATGGTGAGCGTCGGTCCAGAGTTCAAGCGCCTCTTCGATCAGGAATTGCGTGAGGTTCTGAATCTCGCGGCCGACGGACCGCTCCTTCCGCAGACGCCGACGCCGCAACTTCTGCTCTCGCTCCCGAACAAAGAGGCGTGGCACGTACCGACGATGAATTGGCATTTGGATCTCAAAGTTCCGCACGATTTTTCTTCGCCGGGACTGCAAGCTTTCGTCCTGATCGACGACCTGGTCCCGCGCGGGGGCGCAACGCTCGCGATCGCGGGTTCGCACCGTTTGCATGAACTCGCCCGTGAGGGTGGCGCGCACCATATCTTACGTCAGCACGCGCAGCTTTCGGCACTTTACGATGCCCGACGCGCGACGGAGCTTGAGGTCGGCAAAACCTATGACGTGAACGGCATTCCGGTTGCGATTCAAGAAATGAGCGGACGCGCGGGCGACGTGTTCGTGATGGACCTGCGGGTACTGCACTCCCCGTCCCTCAACGCTTCGAAAAATGTACGGATGATGGGAACGAACCGCTACTTGAGGTGAGCCAAGGCTCCCGCATTCCCCAAACTCGTGAAGAGCTTCCGGTCCGCGGC
The DNA here is from genome assembly GCA_019637875.1 of Pseudobdellovibrionaceae bacterium. Classification (NCBI taxonomy): domain Bacteria; kingdom Pseudomonadati; phylum Bdellovibrionota; class Bdellovibrionia; order Bdellovibrionales; family Pseudobdellovibrionaceae; species Pseudobdellovibrionaceae bacterium. The sequence continues at coordinate 112,271 of JAHBUW010000010.1, forward strand.
CTTCAAAGGAACGGTCTGACCCGAGTTGAGCAATTTCAACTGATCGACCAGGGCCTTTGAGTATGGAGCCGCGAAAACCTGACCCGCAAACCCGCAACGCAATGTCCGACCCTCCACAGCCCACAGAATCGGTGAACTCGGTTGCGCGAGCCTGAGATTTTTCCCGAGACGGAATTTGGCGGCCGGTGCGACCTTAAGCCCCTGAGCGGAGAGATGACCTAACCAATACTCCCGCAGACGGCGTTCGAGCTCTTCCGCATCGAGATGTCCGAGCACTTTTGACGTTTGCGAGAGGAGAGGTGGCAAGTCCGCGACTTCCCCACTCGCCGCCGGAAAATTTTTGATCGGCGTGGCCCCCAGCTTCGCGTTCTTCCCCAGAAGGGCGCCGACGAGCGGGCCGAGGACTTCGGAGACGACTTCGGCGTGAGGTTTATCCACCCAAACGCCCAGACTCCACGTGGCCGAGAACTCACCGTCCGACTCGGCGATATGCCATGCCGACGACGGCCAGTAAGTCATGTCGCCCGGTTTCGCGGTCATGAGTTCCGACGCCTTCAGATGCTTTTTGTATTCGAATGCGCGATCAAGATCCGGATGTTTCGCACCGTATTCATTTCGCCAAAGGCGAAAACGTTTCGTCCCCGCCACCGGAAAACTGAAAACGCCGCAACCGTCGACGTGCACGCCGAAGGGCGTCTTCTTATAGTTTCCGAGGTAAAGCCCCATCTCGGCAAAGCGGTTCGGGAAACCGACGACGCGGTAAAGCTCGCGCGTGAATTCGATCAAGTGACCTTGATATTCCGCGCTCACTTGCAAGAGCTCATCGCAGACCAGACCGTAGTCCTCGAAGATCTCGTTCATACGTTCGTGATAACCCTGCAGCGACGCGTCCGCCTTCTCGGGCAGAAGCTCCAAGACTTCGTCCTCATGAAGTTTCGCCCCATCGACGTAGAACTTGAATCCGGCCGAGTCGCCCCGCGCCCGGCACAGGTCCGCGAATTTCACCAAAAGCTCAAAGACCGCGGCGGCGTCCATCTTGCGTAGCGGAGTGCCCACGTCTTTCAGCAAGAGAGGTTTTTTCTCCCAATGTTTCGCCGCGAAGTTCTTCCAGAATTGAGAGTTGAGGGATGTCATGGGCTCCTAACCGATCGAGGCGAGCGCCGCCGGACCATGCGCTTTGAGAAGATATTCACGCAGCGGAAGATGCTCGGGCTTCATCAATGAGGGGTCTTTCTCCAGAATTGCGAAGGCGGCCTCGCGGGCGTCCTGCAAAATTTCGATGTCGCGCACCAGATGCGCCATCTGGAAACCCGGAAGCCCCGACTGGCGCGTCCCCATAAATTCACCGGGGCCGCGCAGTTCCAGATCGAATTCGGAAATTTTGAAACCGTCGGTGGTCTTTTCCAGAAACGAGGTCCGCTCGTAGGCTTCCGTCGACACCGCGTGGCCCAAGATGAAGATGCAGAAGCTTTTGTGCTCACCCCGGCCGACCCGTCCGCGCAGCTGGTGCAGTTGCGAAAGACCAAAGCGCTCGGAGTGTTCCACCAGCATGATGTTCGCGTTCGGCACGTCGACCCCGACTTCGATGACCGTCGTCGAGACCAGAACTTGAATTTCCCCCGCGCGGAAGGCCTCCATGACGGCGTCTTTTTCGTCGGACTTCATCTTGCCGTGCAAAAGCCCGAACTTCGCGTCGGGGTACTGCTGTTTCAATTTCTCGAATTCCTCGAGCGCGTTTTTCAGATCGATCTTTTCGGATTCTTCGACGAGCGGGTACACGACGTAGGCCTGACGCCCCTTCTTGATCTGGTCCATCATGAACTTCAGGGCCTCGACGCGTTTACTTTCGTAGATGACGCGGCTTTGGATCGGCGAACGCCCCGGCGGCATTTCGTTGATGACCGAAACGTCGAGATCGCCGTAGACGGTCATCGCGAGCGTGCGCGGGATCGGCGTCGCGGTCATGACCAGAAAATGCGGCGACTCGCCTTTGCGTTTGAGCGCCGCGCGCTGCTCGACGCCGAAGCGGTGCTGCTCGTCGACGATGACGAGTCCCAGCTTTTGAAATTGGACCGCGTCCTCGATCAAAGCGTGGGTGCCGATCAGCAGTCCCGTCTTGCCCGAAATCAGTCGCTCCAGAATTTCGCGACGTTCCGCCGCCTTGGTTTTGCCGACGAGCAGATCCACGCCGATGCCCAAGGGCTCGAAGATTTCTTTCGCATTTTTGAAATGCTGTTCGGCCAAGATCTCGGTCGGCGCCATCAGCGCGGTTTGGTAACCGGCCTCGTGGGCGGTCAGCCCCGCCAGGAAAGCGACCACCGTTTTACCGCTGCCGACGTCCCCCTGCACCATCCGGTGCATGGGCTTCGCGCGCTCCAGGTCCGCGCGAATCTGTTCGAAGACCTTGGTTTGCGCTCCCGTCAGCGCGAAAGGCAAAGCGGCCAGGGCTTTTCCGACGAGCTCGCCCGAGGTGCGCAGCGCCGGACCTTTTTCGGCCTGCAGTCCCGCCTTGCGCGCGGCCAGATAAAGTTCCAGCCAGAAGAACTCTTCGAAGATGAGCCGTTTCTGCGCGGCCGCGCGGAAGTTGAAATACAGTGCGGCCTCTTCGTGGGGCGGATTGTGGATCTGGTAAAGGGCGTGGCTGCGCGGGATCAAACCGTACTTCGCCATCAGCTCTTGCGGAAAAACCTCGGGGCCGTAGGTCTCTTCGGTCAGCTGCGACATCGCCGCCTTGATCAAGCGACCGATGCGGGCCGAGGTGACGCTTTCGATTTCCGTATAGATCGGCAAAAGCGCGTCTTCCACTTCCTCGTCGGGAACGACGTCGCGCAGATCGGGGTGATGAAACTCCAGGCGCCCCCGGTAGTCCGTGACCGTCCCGACAACGCGGACCTCTTTCCCCCGTTCGAAACGTTCGAAGTAACCACGGTAGGGCACGCGAAAGAACTTGCAGTGAATCTGTCCCGAGGCGTCGCGCACAAGGACGTCGTAAATCTTGCGTTTCGCCTTCCCCATCTGAAAGGACGAGACGTTCACGATGGTCGCCTTCACGCTGACCAGATCGTTGGGCTTCAGCGAGGCGATATTGCGGGCCGCGCGGCGGTCTTCGTAGGTGCGCGGATAGTAGTTGAGGAGGTCCTCGACCGTATGCAAACCGCGTTTCCCAAGTTGGGATCCGAGGGCCGGGCCTACGCCTTTGAGGTATTGAATTTCAGTGGTGCGTCTCAGATCCGGCGGCATTTGTGAAAAACTAATCCCCGCCCGGACTTTTGTCCACCGCTCACCCGGACCGCCCCGCAAAAATGAGGCAGGATTTGCCTTCCGGACGTACAATTAAAGTCATGGAAACGACTGGCTATTTCAAGGTCCGCATCAACAGCTTGATCCCCGATAAACAGCTGCCGTTCAACCTTTACCTGCGCCTGAATTCGAAGCTCACGATGTACCTGCGTGCGGGCGACAAAATTCAGAAAGAAAAGCTCCTCTTATTGAACCGCAAGGATACCGGCGAAAGCTTTTTCATCCCCGATTCCGAACGGGCCGCGTTCAAAGCCTTCGTGCACAGCCAGATCATGTCCTCGGAACTCGGAGTGCGTGAAAAAGCCATGGTCCTTCGCGAATCCTCGATGACCTTGATGGAGGAACTCTACGAGCATCCCGATGTCAATCAGGCGCTCGCCAATTCGCAACCTTTGATTCAAGACTTCATTCAGTTCATGGACACGAACCCCCACGGGATGTCCGAGCTGATCTCGCTCTCGTCCCATGATTTCTATACGTATAACCACTCCCTTGACGTCGGCATCTACTCGTTGGGTTTGGCGGACGCGGTGGGCTTTAAAGGCAAAGAGCTGGAAGACATGGGCGTGGCCGCCCTTTTCCACGACATCGGCAAACGCCAGATCTCGCTCGACATCTTGTGCAAAAAGGGCGGACTGAACGACGCCGAATGGGCGCAGATGCAAAAACATCCGCAGTACGGTCTCGCGATCTTGAACGAAATGTCCAACGCGACCGACGGCGTGAAAGCGGCCTGCTTCGAACACCACGAATCCTGGGCCGGCAACGGCTATCCTCAGCAGCTCATCGGCGACGAGATCCACCCGTTCGCGCGGATCGTCGCGCTGACCGACACCTACGATGCGATGACGACCCAGCGTTCCTACAACGTGCCGCTCGCGCCGATCGACGCCGTGACCATGATGAAAGAGAAACTCGCCGGTCGTTACGATCCCGAGATGCTCAAAGCGCTCTATGATGTCCTGTTCCGTTTGAAGAAGGTGGCCTGATGTTCATGCGTAAGATTCTCTTCGTTGTGTCTTTGACCGCGCTCGCGCTTTTGCCGCGCCTGGAAACGCGGGCCGCGCTCGAGATCGTCGAGCCCGCCGCCCTCTGCGACCGTTTCGAGAAGAAGGCCGACGAAAAGAAGTGCCTGAACTTCGTGAACACGAAAAAACCCGACACTTACGTCGCTTCGACCTGCCAGTCGCTCGACGACAACAAACTCTTCATGCAGTGCTTGGAGTTCGCAACGAAAGCCGAAATCGATCCGCGTGAGCTCGAAACCTGCGCGCAAGAGGATCTGTCCGACCAAGAGCGCATGAGCTGCTTGCGCAAAACGGCCGATAAAAAAGGCCCGAAGTTTCAACGCATGCCCGCTCAGTTTGAGGGCAGCACGAAAAAAAGCCCGGGCAAAAAACGCTGAGGCGACTTCGCCTCACCGGGCGCCACGGCTCGTCTTGACGGGCAATTCTCCCTACTTCTGTCCCTTCCGCACCCGAATTCCGACGAATCCGAGATGGCCCAGCCATTGCTCTTTCTGTCGTTCGTAGCGGTCGCGAGATGCGATTCGCGCGAACCTCAACGAAGGAGAGCCACATGGGCATCAAAGACGACGTGAAAGGCAAAGTAAAAGAAGTGAAAGGCAAAGTCCGCGAACAGTGGGGCCAAGCCACCAACGATCCCAAACAAGTGATCAAAGGCAACATCGAGCAGGGTCTCGGTAAAGCCCAACAGGCCGTCTCGGACCTGAAAGACAAAGCCTCGAAAACTTTCAACGACACCGTCGCGAAAGTGAAAAACCCCGAGAACCCCACTTACGATCGTGAAGTCCCCGGCGTCGTCGACCCGATGGCTTCCAACAAACGCAACATCTAGTCAATTCACTGAGCCTGAGTTGATTTCGACCGCCGCACCTCGAAGGGGTGCGGCGTTTTTGAGAGACCAAACCCCACAACGGAGGACTGAAATGAAATCGATGAAATCCATGATCGCGATCACCGCACTGATGATCGCTCCCGCATTCGCCCATGCCGAAACGACGACCACGGAAAAAGCCGGTCAGGTCGTTGAAGACGTGAAAGACGGCGCCAAAAAAGGTGTCCGCAACATGAAAGACGCCACTTGCGAAATGATCAACGGCAAGATGGAGTGCGCGGGCAAAAAAGCGAAACACAAGCTGCAAAATGCCGGCGACAAAGTGAAAAACAAAGCGGGTGAAGTGCAAGACGCGGTCGACACCAACTAAAGTGGTGTTAGGCGGATTTTTTCGCGAGTTTCCGACGCCAGTACTCACGCAAGGCCGGACAGATCTCGCGATTTTGCGTGAGCCGCCGATGGGCTTCCGCGTGTGCGGGATCGAGCCACTCGAGAGTTTTGATTTTTTCAAGTTCCTGAGTGGTCAGGTCCCTTGGCGCCGGACGGCCGTTCGCAAAAATCTTCCAGATCGCCATGCGCTCCCCCTTCCTTTATTGTGAGGGGGGAGCGTTTGTTTTTGAAACTCCGGCGAGGTCGGGCTCTACCGTCGTAAACCAATTGAGAGATTAAAAAGTGTTATAGCAGTTCTGCGCGGTCGTGACGCCGTCTTTGGCGCGGACGAAGTACTGGCAGCTGTACTCGTAGTAGTGCAGCGTGACCCAGATGTGACGTTCCACTTCGTCGATCTGCGCATTGTAGATGTTTTTGGTGTCGACGTAGATGTCGGCCAGACGCCCCAGCGTGCAGAGCTCTTCCGTCGAGTACTTCAGCTTTGCCGCCACGATTTCGATGGCTTTCGCGTACTCGGCGTTCTCATTATATTTGGCGCAGAAGCCACCGGCCGCCGAGGCCTGAACCGACAGTCCCAATCCCAAAGCCATGATCCAAAGCTTCAACTTCATTTTAACCCCCTGAAATGGTTGATTTTTATGCAGCATTGGATAAAACCCCGGGGGCCCCTCTGTCACCCGCCCTCCGGGGGTGGGTCCGAGATGAAAACCAAGCGCCAGAGGCCTCCTCCAGCCGCATTTACCTGTGGCGTTATTGCAAAATGCCCGGTTTTCAATTTGGCCTGCCGCTCCATGTTTGCTTCCGCGTTGGAAAATCTGTAGACCTTCTGCACCTATGAAAAGAGCTGGTAAGATTCCGCGTTTTAAAATGCAACGTCGTCTGATGACCGAACTCCCGGGCCTGGGTAAAGCTGGCGCTCTGGAACGGAAACCCTATCCTCCGGGCCAACACGGCCAACAACGGAAGAAGTTCTCCGAATTCGGTCTTCAGCTTGAAGAAAAACAGAAGATCCGCGTCCACTACGGACTGCGCGAGACTCAACTCCGTCGTTTCGTCGTCAAGGCGAAGTCGGGTTCGAGCGATAACTGGGTCGCGTCTTTGGCTTCGCTCCTTGAGCGTCGTTTGGACAACCTGGTGTTCCGCCTTGGATTCGCACCTTCGATCCCGTCGGCACGTCAGATGGTTTCGCATCGTAAGGTCATGGTTAACGGCAAAATCGTTAACGTGAAATCTTACGTCGCGAAAGTTGGTGATGTGATCACCCTGACTCAACGCGGACTGGAAGGCCAAGACTTCCTGAAGGCGCAGATGGCTCCCCGTCTGACTCTGCCGAACTACCTCACCGTTGAAAAAGCGGATGCGGGCGTCACCGGTAAAGTCATCGACAGTCCGACCGTCGGCGACATTCCTTTCCCCTTCGATGCGGGAACATTCACAAGCTTCTACTCGGGACTGAAGTAATTTAAAAACCAGCTAGTAAGGTGGAGCGATCGAGCGCTCCACCCGAATGAAGAAGAGTCCTCGCGGGACTCAACTTTACCAACCAAAGGCCCCCAAAGGGGGCCTTTTTGTTTTTCCGGATCCCGGTGGGAGCCCCGAGGGTAGCATCTACTTTCCGGAAAGTAGCACGTACCGCGTGCGGTACCATCTACCGCACGCGGTACGTGGTACCCTATTTCAGGTCTTTGGGTTCGAGGAAGAGGTCGCTCGGGCCGGCGCAGGCGCAGCTCGCTTGCAGGCCGAGGTCGCGAAGGACCAGCGTCAGGTGGCCGGCCATTTCGCCGAAGGGATCGGTGACGACGACCGGAATCAGATTGGGGTTGTCGGAGCTGGGTTCGCGCGCGGCGGGTTGGGTCAAGCCGACGTCGCCCGAAGTTGCGCCCGAGAAGAGCGCGCGCAAAGCCATGGGATTCGTTTTTAGCATGCGGAACAGATCGGATTGAGTGAAGCGCACGCGCTGGGCGGCGCCGAATTGCATCTGCTGCGGCCACTTGATGTCGCGGTCTTTCACCGCCACTTCCACCAAATAGAATTTGCGGCCACTCTTCACGCGCTCGGTGAACTTCGCGCGGGTCTCGAGCAATGTTTCGTTCGCCTCGGGCTTCCAGACCGGGGCTTCTTTCGGCGGCGGGATCTCGCCCAGCTGAAGCGCGGGACGGAAATCCGCGGCGTTCTGGAAATCAGTGCGGGTCACGCCCAGATAACGGAGCGTCCACGCGAGACGTCCCTCTTCCCCTTCGCCCTCTCCGCCACGACCGAGCACGAGAACTTTGGAATCAGGCGAGATCCCCATCCGGGCCAAGCGGCGCGTGTGAAAGAAGAGATCCCCCTCGAGCGAGTTCGGACGGGGCGCGAGGCGGCGTGTGAAATCGCGCCAGTCCAGGCGCTGGGCTTGTTTGATCGGCGCGGTGGCCGCGACGAAAGCGGGACGCGCATCAAGGATGATGACCTGCTCGCCGACCGCCTGGCCATCTGCGGCCGACTCCGGAATGCCGGTGCCGGCGGGATTCTCCAGAACCGGCGTGCTTTCTGAGACCTTCGTGGGGCCGCCCGCGCAAGCGCCGAGGATCGCGACCAGCGCAGAGAGGGCAACGAATTTCATCTGAAAGGGCGTCATGGGGCCTCCTTGAAAGCCCCTTCATTTTTACGAAGGACCGCGAGAATGTAAAGACAATGGCGCCGCCGAGGGATCTAAAAACGGATCTGATCCGTGAAGGCGCAGTGATCCGAGACGCCGTCCACAAACTCATCGGCCCCTCGCCTTCCGAGACCGTGCGCGGCCTGAATATCGATTTCTTCGCATATCAGCATAGGGCGTGTCCTCAATTCGTGAAAATCGGCAGGACCGTCAACCGGTCGCCGTTGATCTCGATTTCGAAACCGGTTTCGCGGAAGCGCTGCACGTGGTACTTTGGGTCGACGCAGGCCGGGGAAAAGCGGCACAGACCGTTGATGACCTTCCGGTCCCCCGTGACGAAATAAATCGGCGTGTCGCGGGTCCCGGACAGCGCCAGCAGCTCAGCGATAATATTCCGATCGCCGCGGCCGCGCCCCCCACCGATGTTCGCCTCTTCGAGAATACGCAAAGTTTCAGGCTTCGGAGCATGCCGGAAGACAGGGAAACGTCCCGAGAGAACTCCGGCGTCCATGACTTCGACTTCGCTGCGAATCGTGCCGACCATCCCGATGCGGTCAAAGATGTCCTGCCGAGCAAAAAATTGCGGGGTCGTCGTCTCGAAATGCCGGGCCAACGACTCGAACATCGCCGTCCGAGCGCCATCCCTCGGGACGGACAAGCTGACCTCCACAAGCACATTGATCAGATTGGTATCGAGGAAAACATCGGCCGCGGAAGAACGGCGTGAGCCCGCACCGAACATCGGGAGGTGATGCACGCCCACGCAACGCGACTGCGCCAGGGCTTCCGAACCCATCCAAAGGCTAAAGAAAAAGATCAGGAACGTCTTCCAGTACATAGCGAACTCATTCGCAATATAACCCCGCCCTCCCGGAAACGACAGGGGGCAAGCCCGCATCCAGAGGACAAGGACCTAAAATACAGGCTTGTCAAAAAGAGGAACACCGAACCCCACGAGGCGTTTCTGACACACAAGCGGGACTGGCCGCCCGCCACCAAAAGGAAGAAGGTCCCTTTAGGCTTTCTTCGAGTCGTCGGCAGCTTTGTTCAGGCCGGATTTGATCTTCATCGTCGGGAACAACAGGATGTCGCGGATCGAGGGGCGATCGGTCAGGACCATCACCAAGCGCTCGATACCGAGGCCCACGCCGCCTGTCGGGGGCATGCCGGAGTCGATCGCCAGGATGAAATCCTCGTCCATGGGATGTGCTTCTTCGTCGATCGTGCGTTTCGCTTCTTGCTCCTTCAGTCGATTGTACTGCTCTTCGGGATCGTTCAATTCCGAATAGGAATTGCCGAGCTCCATACCGCAGACAAAGGGTTCGAAACGTTCGACCAGTGCCGGATTCGACCGATGCACTTTGGTCAAAGGCGAGATCTCGATGGGGTGATCCATGACGATCGTCGGCTGGATACACTCCTTCTCGGCCGTCGCTTCGAAAATCTTCATCACCATCTCGCCGCGCGAGAGCGGCTTTTCGATGTCGACGCCGTACTTGCGGCAAGCCTGGAAAAGCTCGTCGAGCGATGCCTTTTCGGGATCGATCTTGCCGTACTCGCGGCAGCCGTCGTAAACGGTCAAGCGGCGCCACGGGGGCGTGAAGTCGATCTCGGTGCCTTGGAACGTGACCTTCATCGAACCGGTCACTTTTTCGGCGACGGTCGCGACCAGGTTTTCGAAACGTTTCATCTGATCATTGTAGTCCGTATAGGCTTCGTACCACTCCATCATCGTGAATTCGGGATTATGGGTGCGGTCGATGCCTTCGTTACGGAAGTTGCGGCCAATCTCGAAGACCTTTTCAAAACCGCCCACCACCAAACGTTTAAGATAAAGCTCGGGCGAGATCTTGAGATACAACTTCATATCGAGAGCGCGGTGGTGCGTATCGAAGGGATGCGCCGAGGCGCCGCCGTACACGGGCTGCAGGACCGGCGTTTCGACCTCCATGAAGCCTTCGTTTTCCATCCAGGTGCGGATCTCGCGCACGATTTTCGAGCGTGCGACGAAGACCTTGCGCGACTCTTCGTCCGAGATCAGATCCAGGTGGCGGTGACGGTATTTGATTTCGACGTCCGCGATGCCGTGGAACTTCTCGGGCAAGGGCTCGAGAGTTTTCGTCAGGATCTCGAACTTCGTGCAGTGCAAAGACAATTCACCCCGCTGCGTGCGGAAGACGAAACCCTCGATCCCGACGATGTCGCCGAGGTCGATGAGGTTAAACGCCGTGCGCTCGGTCTCGGTGAGTTCTTCGTTACGGAAATAGACCTGCATGGAGCCGGTCTGATCCTGGATATTGAAGAACGACGCTTTCCCCATCGCCCGCAAAGTCATGAGTCGGCCCGCGACGCGGAACTTCGACTCTTCCTTTTTCTCCCCGTTTTGCAAAGCTTGGAACTCCGCTTTCAATTGCGCGAGATTGGCGTTGCGCTCGTACTTGTACGGGAAGGGGTTGATCCCTTTCCCGCGCAGTTCGGTGAGCTTGCGGCGCTTTTCGGCGCGCAGGGGATTTTCATTACCGGGTGTATTCACGTCGCTCATTCATGGTCTCCGATTAAACGTTTCCGCGAAAAGCGTCTTGAACCGAGTGCAGCAATGCAATCGATTCTTTCTTGGGACGCTGGAAGGCATTGCGGCCCATGATCGAACCGAAGCCTCCGCCCCGGGCGATCTCTTTCACTTCATTGATCAGATCGTCCGTGCCCTTGGCCTCGCCACCCGAGAAGATGATGACGCGTTTGCCGTTGAACGCCGACTGCACGACGTGCTGGATACGATCCGAAAGGGTCGCGACCTTGATGCCTTGTTTTTCGTAAACCTTGCGGGCCGCTTCTTGTTCGATGTGCGCGGTCGGGGGTTTCACCTTGATGAAGTGCGCGCCCAATTGCGCCGCGATCTGCGCGCAGTAGGCGATGACGTCGATGGCGGTCTCGCCCTCTTTCGAGAGCTGCTCGCCGCGCGCGTAGGCCCACAGCACGACCACGAGACCGGCTTTTTTCGCCGCCGCTGCCGCCGCCATGATCTCTTCGTACATCTCTTTACGCATCGCCGATCCGGGATAAACGGTGAAGCCGATGCCCACGCAACCCAGACGAAGGGCATCGTCCACGCCCGCCGTCAGGGCCGAGATCGGCGCTTTCGGGTTGAAGAGCGTTTCGGAGTTGTTCATTTTCAGGATCAACGGAATCTCACCGGCGTAGTCACGCGCGATGGCCTCGATGAAACCCAAGGGTGCGGCGTAAGCATTACAACCCGATTCGATGGCAAGCTCCACGTGGTAGGTCGGATCGTAAGCGTCGGGATTCATCGCGAAGCTGCGCGCGGGACCGTGCTCGAAACCTTGATCCACGGGCAGAATCACGAGTTTGCCGGTGCCGGCCAGACGACCGTGGTTCAGCAGACGGGCCATATTGGCCAGGGTTCCGGGGTTGTCAGCGCCATACCAGCTTAAAATCTCGCGGACTCGGGGAGTCATCGGTTCACCTCAGGGGAAGGGGTTTTGAGAGGCGTTCAACCTAGCCCCCGCCCCCCTTGAAATCAAGGAGTCGGTTGACGCTTTCCCCTCACGGGCGTACAAGAAATGCGAAATAATGAGGTGCGTAAATGTCCGTTTCCGTTCGCCCTGAACCCACGCCGAATCCGGCCACCATGAAATTCCAGTTTTCCGAGCGTCTGTCGGAGAAGACCCAGGAGTTCGCCTCGGCTCAAGAGACCGACATCTCGCCGCTGGCGCAGAAGCTCTTCGGTTTTCCCTGGACGGAAAAGGTCTTCATCGGACCGGATTTCGTGACCGTCACCAAACAAGACTGGGTCGACTGGGACGTTCTGCAAGAGCCCCTCGCCGGCCTGATTGCCGAGCACTTCGAAGCGGGACAACCCCTGTGGGTCGACTATACGCCCTCGAATGACTACGACGACGGCGATACCGATATTGTGAAAAGCATCAAAGATGCCCTCGCTCGCGACATCCGCCCCGTCGTCGCGATGGACGGTGGCGACATCGTCTTCGCGAAATTCGAAGATGGCATTTTGACTCTGCAAATGAAGGGCGCCTGCGCGGGCTGCCCCTCGTCGCAAGCCACGCTGAAAGAAGGGATCGAGGTCCGCATGAAGGAGCTCTTCCCCGAAATCCGCGAAGTCCAAGCGATGTAGTTCGATGAAGTACAGCTGGAGCCTGAGTCCCCACGACTGCCCCGGTTTTCAGCGCTTCGAAAAAGTCGACCATGTCGAGGCGGGCGCGCAAGTCCACCATACGGAGTATATTCACGTCCGCCTTCCCGCCCGCTACGCCCTCGCGAACATCACCGAATATGTGCAAGAGGTTGTCGACCGCGCGGGCGTGCGCGACGGCTTCGCCTTCGTCTCGGCCATGCACATCACGGCCGGCGTTTACATCAACGATGCCGAGAGCGGTCTTTTGAAAGACATCTCGGTCTGGCTCGAAAATCTGGCGCCTTACGGCAAAGACTACCGCCACCATCAGACCGGTGAAGACAACGGCGACGCCCATCTGAAATCCTACCTGACGAATCACGCGCTCACCGCGCCCGTCACGAAGGGCCGCCTCGATTTCGGGACCTGGCAGCAGATTTTCTACGCCGAGTTCGACGGCGAACGCGACAAACGTCTCCTCGTGAAGGTGACGGGCCTCAAGGCGTAGTTCACGAAATCGTGAACGGGCGAAATCCTGACTTTTCTTGACGCGCGAATCGCGGTAACTCCCCGCTCATGAAAATCTTCGTACTTTTGTTTCTGTTTTTGGCTCCCCGCTTCGGTTTCGCGGACATCCTGAAACCTCAAGACGGCGACGCCTTCGTCTGCGTCGATTCCGTTTCGGGCTTCAAATACGAGCTGCGCATCGTGGATCTCGCGAACGAAGAAGCGAAGATCCAAGTCTACGATGCCCAGGGCCTCGCCGGATCGAGCTATGCGGGCGCCGACGCCGTCGTGATCGAAAGCTACGACGCACTCAACTTCGTGACGATCGTGCTCGGCCTCATTCAAGAGAACATCCGTTTCGAAAACTACGACTTGAATTCCGCGCTCTACATCGATGGGGGCGACAGTCGGCCGATGTCGTGTCAGGAGCTTTGATGGCGCGGTGGACGCTCTACCACAATCCCAGTTGCAGTAAGAGCCGCGAAGCCCTCGCGGCTTTACGTGAACGCGACGTCGATCTCGAAGTCGTCGAGTATCTGAAAACGCCGCTGACGGAGCGGGAACTCGCATCGCTCATCATCGAACTCGATACTGACGTTGCGCGGCTCGTCCGCCAGAAGGAAGAGCTTTTCCTGGCGGCGCCCTTCGACACAAAAGATCCGAAAACCGTGGCGAGCCGCCTGGCCGAAACGCCCCGCCTTCTTGAACGTCCCCTCTTGCGGGGCGAGGGCCGGGTCACCATCGGTCGTCCCCTTGAGGATCTGCTCGCCCGTCTTTGAGATATTTTCAAGGCGAGAGGCCCGTCGCCCCGTCTTCTCGAAATGAGGGGGCGCACAACCCATCGCGATTTCTTTGGGGACGCATCGAGAAAGCCGTCTTGAGGGGAACACGCAGGGGCGGGTATCTCACGGCATGCGTTTTTTGATTCCGCTCCTGTTCACAATCGCGGCCCAAGCCCAAACTCTACGCACCGACTACTCGATGGGGAACTACGGCTACAAACCGGGTTCCTCCATGAACGTCGAGACGCTCGTCAACGTCCTCAAAAAAGGCGACGCACGCGACGTCCCCACGGCGCTCCGGCTTTTCAAAGCGGCAGCCCCCGAGTACTTCGAAAACTTCGTCTTGATCTACCGCTCGCAGTCCTTGCAGGAATCAAGCTTCCAGGCGCCGCGCGTTCTTTTATTCGATCCTTCCGGTGAACTTGTCGTCACCTTCAACGGCCACCCCCAACATCGCGGCTACGGGAAGCTCGAGCTGATGCAGTTCCGCGGCGACACGATGAAATTCGAGTTCCGCGAGATCGACTTCACGCCGAACGGTCCCAAACTCTCCGACGCCAATCCGAAAACCTGTTTGCAGTGCCACCAGTCCGCCGCGCGCGCGGGCGTCGATCCCCGTCCCAACTGGGAACCCTACAACGTCTGGCCGGGGGCCTACGGTTCCGAGTCGGGCCGCCTGTGGCCGCGGAACTCCTACGAAGCGAACAAATTCCGCGGCGACGACCGGATCATGGTCGAAGAGCAGCCGCGCGAGCGCGCGGAGCTCACCCGCTTCTGGAACGTGACCCGCCCCGCGGATGAACGTTACGCCCTTCTGGAGACGCCGAAGAAAGCCCGGACCGCGAAGGGCGTCGACTTCGACGAGATCGCGCACCAGTCCGTTTCGTTCACCGACATCCTTTCGAACCTGAGCCTGCGCCGCATGGTGCGCCTCGCGCAGACGGACAATCCCGCCGCTTACGCGCGCGTAAAGCACAACCTCGTGCATCTTTACCGCTGCGACAATCTGGCGCTCGCCGACGAGGACCGGCTGGGCCTCGTCGCGCGCGTGAACGCCCAGGGCATCTTCCGCATCACGACCGAAAAAGTGCAGCCCCCGCCCTACGGCGCTGGCGGCCCCTCCGAGGATGGGTACAACCGTGCGGACGGCGACTACCGTTTGGTCACGCCGCCCGCGCGCTGGGAACACAGCTTCTCGGAGCAGCTGACGCTTCTTTTCGAAAGCCAAGGCGTCTCGACCCTCGATTGGTCGACGGACTTCGGAACCCGTGGACGTTTCGCGTTCACCGAGCGCTTCGGTCGTCCCTCGAATCTGCGGGTCATGCGTTTTCTGGCCGAGGAGCAGGAGTTCGAACTTGGCAAAATGAGTTGCGACGAGCTGAAACCGCTCGCCGAAGCCGAAGGTCTGAAATTCGCCGCGTGGCTGAAGACCTACAACGTTCCCGCCGAAGCGATCCGGCCCGCCGCGAACCCGCAAGCCCTGCTCGCCCGCTGCGCGAGCTGCCACACGGACGTCGCCTCTTCGGAAGCGCCCTGGATCCCCTTCGACCAGCCGGCCGCCCTTTCCCGCGTCTTACGCGAGGGACGGGCCGCGAGCGGACGCCCGCTCTGGGACGAGATGCAGTACCGACTCAGCGATCACGCCCGCCTCACGGACCAGATGCCGCCGGCGCTTCGCCGGCCCGAACCCGAGGACCGCCAGGCGCTCCTGCGGTATTTGAACCAACTCCGCGAGCGCTGACGCTGAAATTCCGACTGTCCAAAAACCCGACAGGGGCGGCGGCCCCCGCGCCCTGTTAGACTCCGGCGATGAACGTCCGCACGCTCCTCTGTTTCCTGATTGTGGGTTTTTCGATGCTCGGCTGCGTGAAAGAGCCGAACATGATCGGCGGTCACGACGGTGGCGGCGGCGTTTCGCCGAAGTCGACCCCGGCCGAGGTCAAGGCCGCGATTACGATGGCGTTCAAACTCGCGACGGCGGATGACCTCCGCCGGAATATTTTCCGCCGCTTCATGATCGACGGCGCCCAAGAGACCTACGCGGACCGCCTGTATTACAAAATGGGCAAGGTCGAACTTATTTTCCCCGAGCTGTCGGGAATGCAGCCCAAACCGTTACGGTGGAAAGATCAGAATCTGAACGTCTTGCTTCGCAGTCCCGTGATCGATGCCTTGAAGACCGCGAAACTCAACCTGCTCGAGCAAGGCTATTGCCCCGCGCCCGATAAACAACATGCGGACGCGTCGGTTTCCAAATTCGCTTTCGACGCGGAGATTTGTTTCAGCGTCGAATCGCTCACGCGTATTCCCAAATCCGCGCTCTACAAAGAAGTTTTCTCGCTCCTTTTCCACGAGACCGTCCATATGGCCGGCGGCGACGAAAAAGAGGCGAATCAATGGCAAGAGCTTTTCGCCGAATACTACGCGGCCAACTTCGGTTATATGGCCGAACGCAAACTCGAGGATGAGCACCGGTCGATCATCATCAAGTCGATGGGCATGCTGTTGGCCTCGCTGCTGACCCTTCAGCAACCGGACTTCCGCGATGAGGCACGCGCGGTTTCTGTCATGACGGCCGTGGCGGCCCAGCTCGCGACCATGCCCAAGATGTACGACCCGATCGTACTGGAGATCTCGCTCAAACCCAAACGCCCCGAGTTCTTGAACAACTACGTGAATTCCATTCTGGCGACGATGTCCCAGGGCTGGAAACTGACAAGTTTAGGACTCATTTTTCAGTCGGTGAAAGAGGGGAAGGAACCGACCTTGCCCTCACCGCTCCCGACCGGCAAGGAGTTGGACAACTACGTCCAATTGATGTTCGAGCAAGTCGGAGTGATCGCCACGAACCTCAAATCGGTTGTGGGCGGATCTGAGAAATCGACGTGCCTGCTTCCCGAAGGACACCTGTCGGAGCTCTTGACGTTGCAATTGTCGGAAGGCGACATTTTGATGCTCGGGCCGGCGCCGCTCCCGCCGCGCGTTTGCGACCCGGACACGAAGGTCTTCACTTTTTCAGTTCAAACCAATCCAGATTCAGGCAAGCCAGAGTCTCGGACGGAGAATCCTGAATCCCCCGCACAAACTCCTGAATCAGCGCCATGAATTTTTCTTTGAAACGGGCCACGTCTTTTTCCGAAAGACTCACGAGCCCGGAGTAAAACAGATCGTCGGGTCCGACCCGCTGCAAGTTCTCGAGCGCCTTCAGGCGCCAGTTGCGGCGATGATTGTTGATGAAGGGCGAATCCGCGGACAGCATCGTGGACGACGGCCCCATCCGTAGCCCCTGCGCATCCCGCACGCAAAGGCCCTGCTCCAAAAGAAACGCCGCCACGTCGCCGACGAGTTCCGGCGGTAGCCCGAGGCGTTTCGCGATCCCGTCATAGTCTTGAAGCCCCGGCACCGAGCTCGCCATACGAACCGCGCTGTAATACCAGTTCGAGTAAAAGCGCGCCTTCGCCACATCATCGAGAACGATCTTATCCTTTACCCGTTTCGAAAGGTCCTTGCGCTCTTGGCGGACCCCTTCGATCTTGCGTTCAAAATACTGACGTAGATCTTTGGTTCCCGCGCGGGCTTTCTCGACGAGCAGAATGAAGAAGTCCTGTTCGTCCGGCCCGAGCACTAAAAACTTCGCCAGCGCGAGCGCCTGCTCGATGGAAAGATCCCGTTCGCCCCGGAAGATTTGGCTGACGGCGACGCTACTGATCCGCAGATGTTCGGACATCCGGCGGAACTCTCCACGTCCGCGCTTCGGACGGGATTCCGTCCATTTTCGGACAAAAACCTTGTAATCGTCGAATTCATATAAATCCATAGTTTCAGTATCTTATATCGGAATATTACCCAAAAACTTAAGTTTATCGTTAATCGTTAAGTATATAAATCTAGAGGCATTTGACGCGGGCAGCTATTTTGCCTAGCGAACCGACCAACAACATCTAAAAACGGAGACTTTCCATGAAAACAAAAAGCCTGATGACCTTCAGCCTGATCTTGATCGCCCTGGGCGCGATGACTCCCGCCGCGCACGCCTTCAAGTGCTGCAAAATCAAAATTCGGATTCGCCCCCCGAATCCCATCGATATCGTCCTCCCCCCCGTCGTGAAACAAATCCTCCCCCCGGAAGTTCGCAAACCCATCGAAAAGGTCGAAAAGGAAATCAAAAAAATCGACCCCACCCCGACCGTCGTCATCGGCGGCACGCGCGTGATCGACGTGCAGGGAAATCGCGAAGCCGAGCAGATTCTGAAATCCAAACTCATCGACCCGATGATGAAGCCGATCGAGCGCAACCGCGCCATCATCGAAAAAATGAGCCGCGTGACGACCTGCCTGCGCACCGCTTGCCTGAGTGAATACATGGCGCAGAAAGAACTTCGCGACGCTCGTAAAAAAGAAGAACGGGCCTACCGCTCTTACATCGAGGCCGAAAAAAACCGTCAAAATGCGGAGCTCTCGGCCGAAGAAGCGCAGAAAAAAGCCGAGATGCGTGAAGACGCCGCGATGACCTTCGCCAGCAGTCAAACGATCACCGCCCGCGCCGAAGTCTCGAATGTCTTGGGGAAAGCTTTCGGTCAGCTGCTGCTGAGCGAGATCCAAAACCGCGAGCTGAAAGTGACCGTGCAACAGACCAGCGCCGAACACCAAGTTTACCAAACGAAACTGCGTGAGCTCATGACCGCCACCGATATCAGCGAGGGCGGCCGCCTGGAATCGCTCTACGCCGAATTCGAAATGGGTGAACCCGGAGACCAGATCGTGAAAATGCAAACCTTGCTGCAATCGGCCGCCGACGAAGACCTGCGCATGCTGAAAGAACAACGCGCCAAACACTTGGGTCTGGTGAACGAAGCCGCTGCCGCCGCCTGCGAAGAGGGTCTGACCGCGCTCGAAGTTCTGGCGATCACCGGCGGCGCTCCCAGCGACGGCGACAAATTCCGTCAGTTCTGTAACGGAGGTTACGAATGAAATCCGGACTTGGAATTTCGATGACACTGATGGGGATCATCTTTTTGAGCCCCGCCACCTTCGCGGGAACAGTGCTGGAAGACGGGATCAAATACGGGATTCACGCGGGATCGCACGGGACCTACCTGCGCCGGATCGAAGCGGATATCGCGAAGATGCGCGCCGAGTTCTCACTCCGGAAAACCGAATTCAGTCGCGATCTGACCATCGCGACTCGTGAACACAAAAGAAAGCTCTGGGAAGAGCGCGAAACCGAGCTTCGCGCCCAGGTCGTCACCTGCGAAGCTCGCGAGCCGAAATTGTTCAGCCTCGGTGAGGCCATGGAAAGCGTCCTGAATCGCTGCGGAGATTGGCTCAAACGCGCCCGTGAACGCAAGATTCAATTTCAAGAGATCGTGGACGAACTGGAAGAAGAGATCGCTTTCAAAAATCGTTTCGCCGAGGAGCTTCCGCACGGCCAACTGCGCGACGCGCTCGAAAATCTTCGCGCGGGACTGGAGCGCGTCGCCCAGCGCGAACCGAACCCGGGCCTGGACGTCGAGACCATCGGGGCCTTGTGCTCACGCCAAAGCGACGATGTGGCAACCATTGCGACCTGGCTCGAAGAAACCCGCTTGCTCTGCCAGCGTTTGCGTATCCAGGCCGACTACGTGGCCGAAAAAAGAAAGGGCCTGGAATGAAAACCCTGCTCACACTCCTTTTGCTGATCGCGCCGGGCCTCGCCCACGCTCAGTATAACGGGGACTGGATCTCGTTTCGCTTTCGTGTCGGTGTTCCCGGCGAACAACTCCTTTTCGCCGTGGAAATGCCCATCGAAAAGCTGCGCGCGCTTCGCCTTGACGACAAAGTGCAGTTTCGCGATCGCATGACCGGCGAAATGCGTACCGGCCGTTTCGATGGCCCGGACTTCGAAAAAGATCGCCCCCGCGCGGTCATTGTCGCCGATCCCCGTCCTGGCGACGTCACCGGCCCCGGCCGCGGGACCACGCCGGATGTCGCGCCTTCCACGAAGGGAAGCGGCGCGGGCGGTCTTGGAGGACTCGGTTCAGGCTTAAAAGACGCCGGACAAGAAGTTCTCGCGGCGGGAATTGCCGGCTGGGCTTTCGAGCAGCTGAGCCACCTGGGGCAAGAGCGTCTGCATGACGTGCGCACGAAAATTCACGGCGAACAGCAACGATACGAAAAGGGACTCCAGTCGCTGCAACAGGTTCAGAAAAGTATCTTCGACCTCGTCGTTGACGCGAGTGCGGGGTCCGGAATCACCCCCTCGATCGGACGCACCGACATTCGTATCACGAGCCGCGATGGCTACCGCGTCCAATCCCAAGACCCCCGCCTTTTGCGGAGTCTGGTGAAAACGCGCGATGCCCTGACCGGCTTTCAACCGATCAGCACCGAGCAGGCGCGGATCGCCCGCTTCGCATTGAAAACCAGCGAAGTCGTCGATAGCTACTTCTTCAAAAGCGGCATTCCCGTGACGGAAGAAACGGTGCAATTCGTCGCCGCCCTCGGGGATGTCGTGATCGGTCTACACCCGGCGACGAGTTTTCTGCGCAGCTTTCATGACCTGGTCACCGGCCGCGATTTCTCGACCGGACAACAACTGACCGATTTGCAGAAAGGCCTGGCCGTCTTCGATCTCGCCACCCTCGGCATGGGATCGAAAGTCACCGGCGCGGGGCGCGCCGCGATCCACCTGTACCAAGCGGGTCGCGATTTCGCGGGCGCATGGGCGACATCAGAAAGTGGAGTCGAGGTCGCGAAAGACGCCTTCGCGGGACGCGGCCCCGTTCTGGACTTCGCCTTGGACCGGGCCGGAAAACTCAACCCCGTGGACCCCAGTTTTGGTCGCGCACTGAAAGAGATCAAAGAGTTCCGCGACTACTATCGCAATCCGCGCGTGCCGCAGACGCTTCCCGCGGACTCGGGCGTAGGACGCATCGTGCGCGGCTACCACGGAAAAACGCGCCAAGGCCTGAACGACAGTCCCGCCGCGCAGTTGCGCGAACGACGACTGGCACGCGACGCGGACCCCTCGAATATTCGCGCGCTTGTCGAACGTTGGCACGACCGCGCCGAAAGCGCCCTACGCGCCCCGGGCTTGAGCCCAACCGAGATCGAGGAATTGAACTGGATCCTGCGCGATACGCGCGGAGCTTTATCGAACGACGCAATGGGAGACTTACCATGAAGAACTGGATTTTATCTTTGAGCTTATTCGCCGCACTTCCGGTGAACGCGATGTCACCGGCGGTGAAAGCCTGCGTCGAGCGAAAGGCGGCCGCGCCGGAAAAAACTCCGGAGGCGCCCTACGCCCCGCCCCTTCCCGGGACGGTCGCCGATGCCATCACCCAGGCGCTTCGCCAAAAAATCGAAGCCGACGCCGCGGAAAAGATTCTCGAAACCACGCTGCAGGAGGCGGGCATCGGTTCGGCCGCGGAACTTGCGGGCGACCTGATGCGGGTCTACGCGCTGGCGCGCAATGTGGATGGCGTTCTGAAAGCCGACACCGACGTGCAACGTTTTGAGGCCATGTACGCGACGGCCTCGACGGCGATCGGTTTCTGGTTTCCCTACGTCGCCATCGCGATGCAAATCGACCTGATGATGCAGCGACTGATTGGCGGCTGGTCCGTCGCCGACGACTATGAATACATCGAAAAATTGCGTCTTCAGCAAATGGCCATTCGTAACCAGATGATCGAGATGAAAAAGCAAGAGCTTGAAGCGAACGAGCGCGCCTTGAAGGTGGTCCGTTGCGAAGAGGAAGGCACCCACGAGCGTCTGAAGGTTTTCGGCGCCCTTTACGAACGCCAGGAATGTCACGAGCCGCTCGCCCACTGGACCGGTGAAATGACCGCCGACCGAATCATGGGTTGCCTGAGCCTGGGACGTGAAATCTTGCGCGAGACGAAGCTGAGCTATCTTCTGCGCAGCCGGATCTACGCCGACCCGTTCACGCAATTGCTTTTAGAGGTGATGCCCGAAGAGACAGACCGTGAACAACTCGCAACGGCCATGCGTGAACATGCGGCCCGGGGACCGGAACTGACGAAGAACTTACGCGACTCTGAACGTCAGCTGCGCTCTTTCCAGCAGGCGATTCTAGAGCAGGGTGACTTCGCGCGGCTTCAGGCGCGGGCGGATGAAAAACGCCAATGCCGCCAGCTCCTCCGCACGCGCACGGAATCACTGACCGACGCCTATCGCCGGCGTGCGCAAGATCCCGAAGGCTTCGCTCTGGAAGAATCGTCGTATCGTCGTTTTCTCGAGGTGACTTGCCCAGAGGTCGCGACCGAAAAGCAAGCGCTCTTCGGCCGACGACTGATCGGAAACTAAGTCTCGGCCTATTGGCCAAGACTGGCTTATTGATCCTTGGCCTACTGGCCAAGGATGTACGCGAACATGAGGGGCGCAACGATCGTTGCGTCCGACTCGATGATGAATTTCGGGCCGTGGGGCTCGAGTTTGCCCCACGTGATCTTTTCGTTCGGGGTCGCGCCCGAGTACGAGCCGTAAGAGGTCGTCGAGTCCGAGATCTGGCAGAAGTACTTCCAGACCTTGATGTTATCCATTCCCATATCTTGGTGAAGCATGGGCACCACGCAGATCGGGAAATCGCCGGCGATCCCGCCGCCGATTTGGTAGAAACCGATGTCGGCTTTCTTCGAGGTGCCGACGTACCACTCCGCCAGCGAAGTCATGTACTGGATGCCCGACTTCATGGTGCGGGGATTTTTGATGATCCCCTTCATGCAGTACGAAGCGAAGATGTTACCGGTCGTCGAATCTTCCCAGCCGGGAACGACCATGGGGAGGTTCTTCTCGGCCGCGGCCAGCAGCCACGAGTTTTTGGGATCGATTTGGTAAAATGGCTTCAAAACGCCCGAGAGCAAGATCTTGTAGAAGAACTCGTGGGGCAGATAGCTTTCGCCTTTTTTGTCGGCGTCGCTCCACACGTCGATGATCGCCTTTTCGATCCGGCGGATCGCTTCTTCCTCGGGGATGCAGGTGTCGGTCACGCGGTTCAGGTGACGATCGAGCAGCTTTTGCTCGTCTTCGGGAGTCAGTTCACGCCAGTTCGGGACGCGCACGTAGTGATCGTGCGCGACGAGGTTATAGACGTCCTCTTCGAGGTTCGCGCCCGTGCACGAGATCGCGTGGACTTTGCCCTGACGGATCATTTCGGCGAGCGACAGACCGAGCTCGGCCGAGCTCATCGCGCCGGCGAGAGTCACCATCATTTGTCCGCCTTTATCGAGATGCTCGCGGTACGCCACCGAAGCGTCGCGCAGAGTCGCCGAGTTGAAGTGACGGTAATGATGATCGATGAATTGCGTAATCGGTCCGGCCATGAGTCCTCCCCAAAAAAACTTTGTGGGAAGACGAGTACAGTCTCTTGTCACGGAGAGCAAAGGGCGCGCAGCGCAACATTTAGCGCGCGGCCTTCACCCCGTGGACGACTTTCGAGAAGAAACCGCGTTCGCTCTCGACCCCCAGAAGCCCCGCGGCCTCCAGCATCGGGGCGAGCGGCGTCTGCACATAATTCGGGTAGAACGGCTCGTGGAATTTGACGGGGAACTGCTTGAGTCCCCAATCGAGTTCCGGGGCGTCGCCCAGCTGGATCGAGTCGACGTGCCCGCTGAAACCGCCGGGCTTCAAAACGCGTACGCCCTCTTTGAGCACTTTTTCGCGCTCTTCCCGGGGAAGTTCATGGAACAAAAAGCACGAAACGACCGCATCGAAAGTTTCGTCGCGGAACGGCAGATCCGCGGCATCGCCCTGCATGAACTGCACGCCCCGCCGTCCTTCCAGACTCCGACGGGCCTTCACGAGATAAGGCTCGGACAAATCCATCGCGGTGATCTTCGCCTGGGGAAAAGCGAGCTTCAGAAAGTGCGTGAGCCTTCCCGTCCCCGCACCGACCTCCAGAAAGTGCAGGCCCGTCCCGTCGCTTTCGCCGAAGTGCTCTTTCAAAGGCTTCAGAAGCAACCGGCGCATCGGGTCCGCCGCGCCCGAAAACAGGATCTCGACTTGGTGTTCGTACAGATCCGCGCTGTGGTCGCTCAGGTAGCCGTCGGTTTGAAAGTGGAAGTTGCGGCGATAGTATTCGGGCACGTCGCCGAAATAACTTTCCGAATTCGCGTCGAAATCGTGATGGGTTTTGTCCTCGCGCCGACGGGCCACGCGGTAACCGTCGAGCAGAATCCGCGGATAGCGCGTCCAGAATTTCAACGGGTTTTCGGGCTCGAGCACATCCACCGGATAATAACCGAGCTGAATGTGGCGGGCATCGGTGCGCAGAAGCTTCAGCAGATCTTGAAAGGCGACTTCGAAATGAAGTTTCAGATCGACCGAGGTCGCCTCGGTTTTTCCGCGCGAGAGAAACTCCACCACCGGTAGCGAAATCATCTGCCCGGTGAAAAGAAGCGTGCGCGAAATCTCAAACCCATAGAGCAGATTCTCACGGGTTTTAGCCTTCAAAGGAAGTTTGCGAAAGGCGCGATCAAGAGCGGATGTTTCAGCCATGCCCGCATTTTAAGCCGGACCCGCGCGCGGGACAAGGAAGTTACTCTTTCGACTCGGAGCCTTGCCCCGCGGCCTTCGCCGCCTTTTCTTTCTGATATTCAAGATAATGATGACGGAAGGTCAGGGCCAAGAATCCCATGCCGAAAAGCAGCACCGACAACATGAAACCGAAGAACATAAATGTCAGCACGCAGAGATTCCCTTCCGCCAGGGATTTTTGGGATCACCGACGATCGCCTGGACGACCGAAGCGGCCTGCAGAAGCCCGAACTGCGCGGTCACGAAACTCGCGGTGCCGTGAATGACATTGCGGCGATCGCAAGAATGCCGATCGTTTTGCCCCTGCGGACAGACGCACTTGAAACCTTGCCCCAGATCGTAGTGAAGTTCCACCGGATCGCGCGGCACTTCCTCCGAGAACACGGCGGGAATCCCCCACGC
Source organism: Pseudobdellovibrionaceae bacterium (assembly GCA_019637875.1). Classification (NCBI taxonomy): domain Bacteria; kingdom Pseudomonadati; phylum Bdellovibrionota; class Bdellovibrionia; order Bdellovibrionales; family Pseudobdellovibrionaceae; species Pseudobdellovibrionaceae bacterium. The sequence goes on from JAHBUW010000010.1 coordinate 136,839, forward strand.
GCCATCAGTTGGAAAACCGTGTTTCGAGCGCAGCATTTTGCGCAATTGGTGCGCCATGGGATCGGTGTGGGTTTCGGACAGATCGACGACCCGGGCCGCCAAGGGATCCATACGCGAACCCGCCCCCATGGACGAAATGAGCGGGAGTCCCAGCGCGCGACAGGTCACGATGAGATGCGCCTTCGCGGTCAGATTGTCGATGGCGTCCACCACGAAATCCGGGCGCACGGATAAAATCCGTTCGGAGGTTTCGGCGCTCATGAATTCAGGAATGTCCTCGATCGTCGCCTGGGGATTGATTTTGCGCAGACGCTCGGCCATGACCCCGGATTTTTTTCGCCCGATGAGGCCTTGCAGCGTATGCAGCTGGCGATTCGTATTCGTGATGCAGATTTCGTCGAAGTCGACGAGGCTGATGCGGCCCACGCCCGAGCGCGCGAGGCTTTCCGCCGCCATGGACCCCACGCCCCCCACGCCGACGATCATGACGTGCGCGCGGAAGAGTTTCTCCATGGACGCGTCGCCGACCAAACGCCCCATGCGATCGAAACGGCGATGCAGCACGTATTTCGATTCGGGGATGGGGGCATTTGCCGGGTCGGTCACGAGATCCATTCAGGGCTCCAGTAGCGCGAGAAGATTCGCCCTGGATCTAGCAAGGACCTCGTCGCGAGTCACGCCTTTGAGCTCGGCGATCCGCGCGGCCACCGGTAAAATCGAATCGGGGCGATTTTCGCCCGCAGGATAACCCGGCGGCGCCTGATCGGGGCTGTCGGATTCGACCAAAAGCCGCTCCAGCGGGGCCAAACGCACGACCTGATCCAGACGTTCGTTCTCGGGCTTTAGGAGTCCGCCGCCGATGGACAGATGCAGCCCCTGCGCGAGATAAAATTCGGCGTCCGTGGCGCTGCCGCTGAAGGCGTGCACCATCCCCCCGCAAGCCGGCGGACCGAAATGCTCGAACAGACGTCGCGTCTCTTTGTGCGCGCGCACGATGTGCAAAACGACGGGCTTTTGGTGAAAGTCCGCGAGCTCGAGCTGCGCGTGTAAGATCTCGATTTGCCGGGCCTCGCTGTCTTTGACGAGATGACTGCGATAATCCAGGCCCATTTCCCCGATGAAGCCCGGCGCTTCGCGCAGGCGACGCGCGAGCTGATCGAGCGCGGTCTCGCATTCTTCGAGCGTATGATCCGCGACGAAATACGGATGAAGGCCCAGGACCGGCAGACACTGGGGATGGCGACGGGCCAAGGCGAGCTGGCGCTCCCAATCGTCCGGGTCGACTCCGGCCATCACGAAACCGGTCACGCCCGCCGCCGCGGCCGTTTTCAAGACGTCCGTCGGGTCGGTGATGCGCGGATCGGCCAGATGACAGTGGCTGTCGATCCAGCCTTCACCAAAACGAAGAGCGGACTGCGGGTCGAGTTTCATGAAATCCTCGACTCATTTTTGGATGAATTTTGCCGAGAAGACAACCTGAAGATCAGCGCAAGGAGTGCCGCGAGATGAAATCGAAATCCCCGAAAATGTGGTTTGGCTTTGACGTCGTTTCGGAAGCGGGTCGTTTTCCGCGTCCCCAACGTATCGAATTCTGGAAGGACAAAGATTTCGCGAGCCTGACTCCCGAGTCCCCTTTCCATTACAAGTCCGACGCGCTTTTGGGCCTCGCGCTTTACCAACTCCACCCCAAGTGGAACTCGGCGCATCTCCCCGAAAAAGGTCAGACCTTCGCGGCGGATCTGTGGCGCTCGCTGGAGCCCCACTTCGAGCTGCATTTGCGCGCGCAACCCCGCGTGACCGCACTTCGTGAGCAATTGAAATCGAAGAACTTCCCGCCCGCGCAAGCCTTTGCGCGCGCGTACTCTGAAATCGTGGCCCACGCGGCCGATGGACAAGGTTTCGATTTCACGAAGCTGGAGCCTTTGACCGAAGCGGTCGACGAGCTCGAGCAGAACTTGGGACGCCCGCTGCTGTACGATTTCTCGCTGCATTTCGATCAAGAGACGCGCGCGTCCTTGCAGTGCCTGCACTCGCTGCTCTTCCATACGCGCACGCTCGTCGCCATGGACATGAACTCGTTCATCCAGGACGCGACTCACGAGGCGATCAAGGTCGATTCGATCACGGACTACCTCGCGCGCGGCGAATACGTCGCGAACGACGCCCTTCTGTACTGGAACTTCAAAAAAATGCGCGAGCACATGGAGCCGGCCGCGGCCGAACACATGGAGCACGCGTTCCTCACCTACTCGCACAACGGCGCGTACCTGATCGAAAGCCTGCCCAAGAGCTTCCTGAACGGCATGAAATCCGACGAACTCGAAGAGACGCTTTATCTCGTGCAGATGGACTGGCTCCTCGGCACGGACGCGGGTCTTCTGTTCCGCATCCGCGAAGAGCTCTACGGCATGTTCGACGGCTACGAGAAGATCTTCTGGACGGATGCGAACGACCGCGGCCCCCGCGTGCACGACCGCCTCTCGGTCCAATGCGAAATCTCGGAGCGCTCGCTGCTGGGAACGGCGGCTTAAGCCGCGCAGTAGATCAGCGGCCTAAGGCCGCGCAATAGACCAGCTCAGCGGCTTAAGGCCCAAAAAAAGCCCCGCGAGGGGCTTTTTGCATTTAGGGATTCGGTCCCGCGATCGCCTTATTGCGGATCTTCCAGAGCGTATAGATCTTCTTCGCGACCACATAGATCACGAGCAGCGCGATCAGGCTGAACACCGCGATTTTGAACTCGCGGAAGACGTACAGGATCTTGTCGCCGTAGTGATAGATCAGCAGAATCTGCGTCGGCACGCTGATCAACGCCGCGAGGCCATCCACGAGCGAGAACTGCCACAGCGGAAAGTGCGACGCACCCATGGCGATGTGCGCGGGGAAGCGCAGGCCCGGCGTGAAGCGGAACATGAAGGCGGCGTAGATGCCGTATTTCCCCATGAGCTCATTCACTTTACCCATGACCTTTTCGCCGAAGAGTTCACGAATCCGCGGCCGCGCCATGAGTGGCCGACCGAATTTTCGCCCCAGCATGAAGACAAGCATATCCGCGAAGACCACCGAGAGCAGCGTCACCGCCGCGGCCTCATACCCCAAAATGGGGCGCGCTCCTTCGTAAGGAGGAGGATAGATGTCGGGATTCGCGCCCATGTAGGCGAGGATCCCGACGCTGACGATCGTGACCTCTTCGGGCATCGGAAAACCGAAGCCGCTGGCGATCATAAGGCCAAAGACGATCGCGTAAACGAGGAGGGGTTCGTAGGCGTAACTTTGTAGGACCGTAAAGATCCATTCCTGTTGAACGGGCATCGGATTTCCACCCTAGCAAAGGATTCACCGTTTGCAGACCGGTGTTGCAACGTGCTAAGCCGCATGACGCGTGCACGAGAATAAAACTTCCTTGATTCAGCACTTCCGAGTCCCGGCCGAAGGTCGGTTGATCTCCCGCGCCCGCGACTTGGACATCGCCCCCGAGATTTTGCAACATCTGCTCAGTCTGGGAGCGATCTACCTGAACGGCCGCCGCCTCTACGCTCCCCATCCCGGGGTGCTTGAGGAGCTCCTCGATCAGCCCGTCCAGGCGGGCGACATCCTGCGCGTTCACTTCCGCCCGCGCCGCTTTTTCTGGGAGCCCGACGAGGTCCGCACCTGGGTTCGTCAGGTGACCGATCACACCATCGTCGTCTACAAGCCGAACGGCCTTCCCACCCACGCGACGCTCGACAATTCGCGCGAGCATCTGCTGGCCCATCTGCACGCCGCGGGATTCCCCGAAGCGCTGATGATCCACCGCCTCGACATCGGCACCGAGGGGCTGATGCTCTTCGCGCGCCACCCGCGTGCGCAGGCCGAAATCCAAACGCAGATCCAAAATCGCGACGTCTTGAAGCTTTATTCCGCGCTCGTGGAGGGCGAATTCCCCTTCGAGGGCGAGATGATGACGTGGATGCACAAATCCCCGCGCGCGCCGAAAATCCAACACTTCGCGCCCGGCCCGGACCGCGAAAGCTGCTCGAGTTTCATTCGCGAAAACCACGTCCACGCCCACGGCGGACGCCCTTACAGCGAGCTTTCGATCGAGCTCATCACCGGGCGCACGCACCAGATCCGCTCGCAGCTGAAAGCCTTCGGTCATTCGATCGTGGGGGATGGGATGTACGGGTCGAATCACGGCTGGCTCGCCAACCGCAATCCCGAAAACCTGAAGACTCAGGCGGAAAGCTGGGCGCTGCGCTGTCAGGCTTTGATTTGGAACGAGGACGGCATCGAGCAGGTCTACGAGGTCGAACCGTTTACGCCTTCGGAGCTTTCGCGGCGAATGAAAAACTCCGCATCAATTCTTTCGCAATCGGATTTTGGATCTTCCTTTGCGCCGCAATCAACCAGATCTCTTCATAGAACTCTCCCAGAGATCCGATCAATCGAAGCTCGCCATTACGAAGATGCTCCTGAACTGCCGTCTCTGAAGCCACAATAAGTCCGTGCCCTTCGACCGCGAGGTTCTTCATGAGCGAGGTGTCTTGCGTTTCGGCGATGACGTCGGCCTCGATCCCGCGCTCTTCCAAGAAGCGTTCAAAGTCGTGACGGACGCGTGAATCCCCCGTCGGCAGGACGAAGGGTTTCGCGTTGAGCGACATCGGGAAGCGGTCTTTCAACGAGACGAAATTCAGCGCCCCGCACACGAGCAGCGGAAGTTTCGAGATGCTGCGCGAGTAGATCCGCTCGTCGGTCAAAGACGGCGGCGAGGTGTTCGAGATCACGAGGTCAATCCGGTGCTCGATCAGGTCTTTCATGAGCGACGAGCCGCGCCCCTCCAGAATCGAGATCTGGCAGTTCCCCAGCTGAAACGCCGCCTGGGCCAAGACTTTCACGAGGTTTTTCGGCACGCTGTCGAGCGCCCCGATCGTCAGCCGAATCCGTGACGGGCCGACCTCGCGGCCTTTCAGGGTTTCCATCATCTCGTGGCCGAGGTCGAAAATATGGGTGGCGTAGCTCAGAACCACCCGTCCCATCTCGGTCAAAACCAGGCTGCGATTGCGGCGTTCAAAGAGCTGATAACCCAGGAAGTCTTCGAACTGTTTGAGCTGCATCGAGAGCGTCGGCTGCCCCAACCGCAGCTTCACCGCGGCTTTCGAGATCGAGCCCTCGGTGGCAATGACTTTGAAGTAGTACAGATGGTGATAATTCAATTGCAGCATGGGCCGCCATTGAACGGGGTTTTGATGAAAAAATCCATTGTTCACGCGTGTTTCCTGTCAGATTTCCGTTTTTAACCGGAGATTCTGCCCCCTTCTTCAGCGGAAATTTGACATGCCCCGGCGTCTGCCTTAAACCGGGGCGCAAGCGAGGAGCGTCAAAGCTTGGCTTTCCTTCTGAATCCGTGGACTGCTACCGCTTCCATTCACGGAAAGAAGACCAAGTTTCAAAGGGTGCATGATGACCGTATTTTCGGCCCGTCTTATGAAGTTTCCACTCATCGCGCTGTTGACGGTGCTTTTCACCGCGCACGCTTTCGCCGCCGTCGTTGAGGAAGACCCGAATCCGGGTCCCGAAGCGGGCGCCGAGCGCAAAGGCTTTTTCCTCGAGTACCTGAACTACTACGACTACGTTTACTCGCAGTCGAAGAAGACCGAGCTCGGCGACGCCGTGAACATCGACATGGCGGTCCGCTACCAGCACACGCCCGACACCTTCGCCCGCGTGCGTTTCATCACCGATCCCGTGCAGAACCGCTTCAACAACAAGACCTCGCAGTTCGAGTTCCTGGGCGGACACCGTTTGGATCAATGGTATTTCCAAATGGACACCGAAGTCCTCACGAGCGACGGCCCCACGGGTGGAACCTCGATCGGCCTGGATCTGGACTCCGAGCTGACCCAGATCAAATACTCGAGCGAACGTTTCGACTTCACCTTCTTCCCGTTCAATTTCGACGGCGAAGTCGGCGCGGAATTCAACACCTGGGACGTGACCCGCATCTATTTCGTCGAAGGCGCGCCCACGACGGTCGGCGGGACCGCGCTCGGCACCGAGCGCATTCTCGAAAAAACCATTCCCGGACTCGAAGTCGGCTGGAACACCGAGGGCCGTTTGGCCCGCGTCTACGCGGGGATCGGCGCGGCGAGCTTCCTGTATCCGAACATCGAAACCTTCGACATCGAAAGCGCCCCCACCGCGGACCGCTGGGAACGCAAAGAGGACGTCGGTTATAAGTTCGGGGCGACCTATCAAGATCCCGACGTTCTGCGCATCAAGTTCCAAGCCGTCGGTCACACCGAAAGCCGCCGGACGGGCTCGCTGCTCGCGGGTGCGGCGTCGATCTACGGAATCGGACGCGTCGGCCAATTCGTCATCGAAAACGAGTGGACCGCGTCCAAAGCCGGCGACGCACCCTACCGCCTGACCCGCGATGGCGCCTGGTTCGAGGACTTCTCGCCCTTCCAACCCATCTGGTCGGACGTCTTCGGCAACAAGCACGGCTGGATCGGCAAGACCGACTTCGCGACTTCGCTGCGCGTGGGTTTCAAACGCGAAAACTCGACGCCTTATCTCTCGTACAAATATCAGGGCGCGAACTTCATCTTCCGTGATCGGGAATCGGCGCACCGCCTGCGCACCGGCGACGAGTCGGAATCCCACGGCGGCCTCAGCCGCGTGGGCTTCGGCGCATTCTTCCAGGCCGGACAGTTCATCGTGAATCCGGAGTTTGAATACTTCAAAGCGAAGAACGCCGTCTTCGCCAACGCCTCGGACGTCCGCGCGGACCGTCGTCTGGCGAGCTTCTCGACCGAAGATTACCAGCTGTCGCTTTTGATCACATACCGCATTGACGAGAACCGGACGTTTCAACCTTAACGCCGGTTTCTTGAGGGAGGGGAATGATGATGCGAAATATTCTAAATACCGTGGGGCTTTTCAGCCTCGTGTTCGCCCTCCTGGGCTGCCAGCCGGCGGCGAACGACGCGAAACCCGTTCCGGATACGCAAGCGCTCGAGCTCGTGCGCGAAGCCGAAAAACTCCAAGAGGGCGTGCGCCTGGGTCACCGTCTGACCTCGCTCGCGACTCGCGACCGCGACACGCTCACCTCGCTTTTGAACGACATCAAAGTCGGCCTTCTGCGCGTCGCCGAAAACAACAAAGACGTCGATGGTCTGCGCATCCTGAAGCGCGGACTGGTCGAGTGGGACAAAGCCTCGGTGCAGCTCCAGCGCACGGATGAAGGCGTTTTCACCGCGTTCCTGACGAAAGTGTACGGCCTTCTGAACGACCGCGCCCGCAGCGCGGGCGTGGACGTCGACGACATCACCTGGGCGCTTTTCGTGACGGACTTCGCCCGCTCCGTTGAGCCTTTCACATCGATCTCGAACGGGGCGATGTGGGAAGCCGACTGGGCGCTGGACGAGCCCCTCGTCCGCGTCAGCGGTTACGACGTCAAAGCGTGGCTGATCACGCCCACTTTCGATCTGACTCAAGTGCGCGACCCCGCCTTCCGTATCGAACATCTGTTCATGATCAACCGGAACACGGGCAAATTCGCGACCGACATCTTCGATCGCAAACGCATCGTGACCGAGGCGTTCAAAGTCATGGTCAGCCGCAACTACGAAGCCGGCGACCCCGCGCTCGCGACCTGGGAGCAGGTCGACATCTCGCCGCTGCCGTCGTCGTACAACTTCCACGCCGTGCAATCGCCGCTCGTGAGCCTCGAGAAATTCCGCGGCGAAAAAGTCGCGATCGCGTTTCTGTTCGACATGCCGTCGTCGACGCTCGGCCACCACTACGTGACCTGGCAGATCAACCGCTTCGAACTTTTCGGCGCGGGCCCTACGCCCAGCATGCTCCCCCGTCCCCGGACACTGTGGTCGCATTCGTTCAGCAACCGCGACTTCAAACCCTTCCAATCGGGAAGCTTCGGCGGCGCGGGCGCGCCCGAGTGGCTTCCGTTCGCGACCTCGCCCGGCGCGATGCCGAAGTTCGCGAAAATCGGTTCGAACGGCGTGAACTTCGAAGGCTGGCTCGTTTCGCCGCAGATCCAAATGAAAGGCGAAGAGCTTTCGCTGAGCTTCAAAGAGGTCGTGCGCAATCTCGACTTCACGAAGATCCGCGTGCTGGTCAGTACGGATTACCGCTCGGGCGATCCCCGGCAAGCGTCGTGGCAGGAGGTCTTGCGTCCCAAGATCCCCGTCGTGAAACCCGATACCTGGCAGGACGTGCGTTCAGGCCCCATCGATCTTTCGGCGCTCAAAGACCAGACGATCGCCCTCGCCTTCCAATTCGTGGACGACGGCACTCCCGGCGACCGCGTGTGGGAAATCGAAAACATGCAGATCATGGGGAAGGCCCCGCAAGATCTGAAGGTCTCCGAGCGCGACTACAAAATGACGGAAGGCTCGAAGCCGACCGGCCCCGAAGCGCTGCAGACTTACCTCTTCACGCAAGCGACGCTGGATCCCTTCGTGGCGGCGAGCACCGCGGACTCGGCTTCCTCCTGGGCCCCGGTGGCGATGAAAGGCGCGTTCAAATACGCGAAGGCCGGATCGGGCGCGACGCCCACGGACACCTGGCTCCTCAGCCCCCGCATCACCCTCACCGGCCAGAACTTGGCGCTGCAGCTGAAACACACCGTCCGTAATCCCAACTGGGACAACTGGAAGCTGATGATTTCGGAAGACTATACGGGCGGCGATCCCCAAGCGGCGACGTGGAACGAACTCGCCATCGCGCCGGCGACGGAAGTTCCCGTCGACAAGTGGACCGACCTCGTCGTACCGGACATCGACCTTGCGAAATTCGCGGGACGTCCCTTCGTTCTGGGCTTCCGCTACCAGGACGCGGGCGGCCCCGGCGCGCGCGTCTGGGAAATCGAATCGCTCGCTTTCAAAGGCGAGGGAAAATTCCAGGCGACCGGTCCCCTGAATCCCGCCGTGCCGGGAGCGCCGTGATGAAAACGGGACGTTTCGCTTTACTGCCGTTTCTGTGGCTTGCGGCGTGTTCGCCCGAGCTGACACGTTTTGAGCAGCCCCAGGTCTTGATCCAAAGCCGCACGGAATCGGATTACAATACGGCCGCCAATCTGATGGCGACCGCGATCAAGGAAAGCGAAAGTCTCGATATCGTTTTGTACCCGCGCGACCTCGTGGAACGCTCCAAGGCCGCCGTTCTCGCCAGCGAAATGGACCACGACGCGAAAGCGCGCCTCATGTCCGTTTACCCCGACGACATCCAAGATCAATTCAAGATCGGCACGATGCGCGGGAAAGACATCAAAAAACTGATCCAAGAACGCTCGGCCGAGCAGTTCCGCGCCGAAGTCGACGTCGCGGGTCTCTTGTACCAGATCCACTACATCGGCGGTTATCGTCAGTTCGCCTACTTCAACCGTCCCGACGGTTTGCGTTTCAAAGACAATGAGTACTACCGGGTCGCGATCAGCGAGCTCTTCTGGTTCAACGGACTCACGTTCCCGTCTTACAAATATCGCAACGGCCTGAACTTCAGCTTCCGCGACTTGGGGAAAACCATTTCGGCGAAAGCCTCGCTCGAAAAGTACCTCGCTTCGAAACGGATTTGGCCCGACATGAAGGAACGTCGCGCGATCGTGACCCGCTCGGGTCTGGGCGCGCAGGCGAATCCCCTCACCATCGCGCAGATCCAGGGTCCGTCGCACCGTTCGCCCTACTACGCGCAGGAGGTCACCACGACCGGCGTGGTGACCGCGGTCGGCACCGCCCAGTGGTATCCGGGCGGCGTGGACGTCGTGATCCAATCGCTGACTCCCGACGACGATCCCCGCACGGCCGAAGGACTGATGGTTTACCTCGAACGAGACGAGGACGCCCCCGCTCTGGGTGACGTCATCGAAGTCCGCGGCGTCGTTTACGAACACGTCGCGACCTCGGGCCTCGGGATGACCTCGATCCGCGAAGTGCGCTCGATGAAAGTGATTCGCCAAGGCGAGCCCCTCCCCACGCCGATCCCCATCGGCGAAGGCGGCCGCCCCATTCCGAAAGACGTGATTTCGACCTGGCGCGGGGATCTGAACCTGAAGCCGAGTCTTGATCTGAACGACGGGATCGACTTCTGGGAAAGCCTGGAGGGCATGCGCGTCGAGATCAACTCGCCCCGGGTTGTCGGCTTCCGCGGCGGCCAAGAGGACTTCGAGAACAAAAAGCCCAAAAGCTACATGACTCTTTACGTCCGCCCCGATGGCGAGACCGCCGATCCGCAAGACACCATCCGCGGCGGAATCCTCGTGGACTTCCCGCGCCGGGATTACAATCCGAACATTCTGCAGATCGCGACGAACCACCTGACCGGACCGGTCAACGCCGAGAAGATCTTCAACGTCGGCACGCTGATCCCCGGCCGCGTCGAGGGCGTTTTGATCTACCAGAAAAACCTGTTCGGCGGCGGCGAGTTCAACCTCGTGCTGCCCACGGTTCCGCAGTCCATCCTGGACGCGTTCGCGCGCGCGCCGTCGGCGATGACCGAACTGAAAGACCGGCCGGTGGCGAGCCTTGTCGCCGGTCCCGATCAGCTGAGCGTCGCGACCTTCAACGTCGAAAACCTCGGCGGCGATCAGATGCGCCGATTGCTCAAGCTCGCCGAAGCGATCGACGTGAACTTGCGCTGCCCCGACATCATCAACTTCGTGGAAATCCAGGACGAAAACGGTCCGTCCTTCGTCGGCGACGCCGGGGGCACCAAAACGCTCGAGATCATCATCGGGCTTTTGAACTGCCCCAAGCAAAAGTATCGCCCCATCAACATCGATCCCGTACAGAACGCCGAAGGCGGTCAGCCCGGTGGCAACATCCGCGTCGCGATCATCTACGACTCGTCGAAAGTGGATTTTACGCCCCGTGAGCACGCGCTCGCCCTCGACCAAACCCGCATCACCAAAGACGGTCACCTCTCGCAGAATCCGGGACGTCTGTTTCCGCTCGATCCGACCTTCGACGGCGTTCGCCGTCCGCTCGTGACCGAGTTCAGTTTCCGCGGCGAACAGATCATCCTGATCGGGAATCACTTGAACTCGAAGCTCGGCGACACCTCGGTGTGGGATTCGATTCAACCGGCTTACTTGCGCTCGGAAGACAAACGCATTCCGCTCGCCGAAAAGATCAACGATTTCGTCGAGCACGTCCTCTTGCAGGCGCCGCGGGCGAATATTCTGGTGGCCGGGGACTTCAACGCGCTCGAAACCGAAGTGTCGATGAAGGTACTGGAAGGCCATCATCTGAAAAATCTCGTGAAAGAGCTCCTGCCGCCGGATCGTCGCTACACGACGAACTACAACGGGAACTCCCAAGCGATCGACCACATCTTCGCGAACGCGAATTTGATGAACCGCGCTCCGAAGGTCGAAATCCTGCACATCAACTCGGACTTTATGGGCCGCCTGTCGGACCACGACCCCGTCCTATCTCTGTTCCAGTTCTAATTCACGCGGGCCCCGTCTTTGCGAGGCCCTCCTCCCATGCAACGAGGAGGGGCCCGGATTCGTTTTTTAGCTGAGACCGCGCGGAGCGGGCTTCTTCGCCTGCGCGACTCGGCCGCGGGTCCTTACTTCACGGCGGCCTTGCTCTGTCTTTTGGGATTTTCCCTCTGGTGGCGCGCGCAGGAGCGCGAACGGCAGAGGGAAACGCCCGTCGTCGTGCTGAAGGACGCGCGCGGCGCGCGCCCGCCTGACGAAATTCACCTCGCTTTTTGGAACGTCGAGAATCTTTTCGATACGGAAAGCACCCACGACGGCGACTACGCCTTCCAACCCCGTGCGCGCAAGGTGGACGCCCGTCGAAGCTGCGCACGGCAGACGAATTACCACTACCGACGGGAATGCCGCGAGCTCGATTGGACGCCCGAGCGTTTGCGCGACAAACGCCACGCGCTCGCCCGCGTCGTTCTGGAATCTCCGGACGGCAGTCCCGACATCCTCGCGCTGGCGGAGATCGAAAACCGCGAGCTCTTGGAAGTTTGGCGCCAGCGGGACCTCGCGGCCGCGGGATACGGACCGGCGATTTTACTGGAGGGCACGGACCCGCGCGGGATTGATGTCGGTCTGCTTTCGCGTTATCCCGTTCTCGGGACGCCCCAGCTGCATCCCCTCGAGGGGCAGCGAGGGATCTTGGAGGCGCGCTTTCGGCTTCCCACGGGCGAACCGCTGAGCGTGTTCGTCTTTCACTTCCCGTCGCAGGGGGCCCCCGCCGCCGCGCGAACCCGGGGCCTAGAGGAGCTCGCGCGGCTGATGCACGCCCGGGCCGGACTCGTCGTGGCGCTCGGGGACGGGAACGTCACCACCCGCGAGGAGTTACGCATGCAACAGTGGGCGCGTTTTCACGCGAGGTCGGCTCACTTCATTTCGCATGCCACGAATCGCCTCGAAGGAGTGGGGACGCATGCTCATCGTGGGAGCTGGAGTTTTTTGGACGTGATCGTCGTGAACGGCGAGCTCGTCGCGCGTTTTCCGGGGCTTGAGTTTCGGATCATGCGCGACCTGGATTTTCAGCGCGCGGAGGACGGAACGCCCCGGCGTTTCGCGAAGGGCGGGGCCTCGGATCACTTCCCGCTGCGCATGATTCTTAAACGGGCCAGTTCCAGCGCATTACGGCGCACGGAATTCCCCCGTTCGACATCCGCTGCTCGAACGCGGGTTCCCAGGGCATCGCCTTCAACACCGCGGATTTCAATTTTTCGGGACACCACAAAAGAAGTTTCTCGGCGCCGAGGCCGCGGGCCCAGGGCCCCAGTCTTTCGATCCATTCCAGACCGGCCAGACGCTCGCCGTAAGGTGGATTCAAAACGATCCACAGCCTCGCGTCGTCTTGAATCCCCCAATCAGCCCGCATCGTCCGCGCGAAGCTATCGCCGATGAGCACGCGCGCATCAATGAGCTCACGATGGATCGGCGCGAGCGCCGGATCGATTTCGCCGCCGACGAGATCGCCCCAGGACTTCGTCTCTTCCAGACGCCATTCGGGATTGAGGTTTTTGAAGTAAGCGTCGCTCAAAAGGATCTTCGGCGTGTTCTTGAAGTGACGGAAGACGAAGTCCCGCCCCGTCACGGGCGCTTCGAGTCCGCGCGCCTCGCGCAGAAACGTGCCCGCGCCCGTCATGGGATCCAGAAGCGTGACCCGGCGGCGCACGGCCCAGGGCTCGCCCTCCAGCAAAACGCGCAGACTGAAGGCCGCGTGCGTTTCCCGCAGCGGGGCAACGCCCGCGTGGGGACGATTCCCGCGCTTGTGCAGATGCTCGCCCGAGGTGTCGAGGCTGATCGTCCACTCGTCGCTCGCGCCGCGCAGGAAAACCTCGAACGGACTGTCCGCATCGAGTTTCCAGATGTCGGCGGCCCAGCGACGCAGCTGCTTTTCGTTGTGGAGCGCGCAGTGGTGGGCCTCGACGTTGAAGTGAAAGGGACGATCGCCCAAATAGGGTTTCAGGTTCAAAGAGCGCAGTCGCTCTTGCAGACGCGGCGGACTTTTCGCCGGAAAGCTCGCCAGCCGCAGCCAGATCCGATTCGCAAGCTTCAACCAGTGGTTGAGGGCGAGCCCTACCTCCCAGGCCGCTTCGAACTCCACGCCGCCCTGATCGGTCGTGACGATACGGAAGTCCGCAGTCGCCGGTCGTCCCGAGACGTCCAGCGTGAAGGGACGAAAAGATTCGATCTCTTGACGAAGGAGTTCTTCGGCGCCGAGGGCGCAGCTTGCGAAAAAACGGCGGACGTCAGACATGGCGCAAACTTTCCCGGATCATCCGAACCGCGCCCCGAGGTCGCGGCGATGCAGATAGATCGCGGCGGCGAAAAAGACGACGGAATATGCGAGAAGACCGTAGATCCACCGCTCGTTCGGGGTTTCGCCGCGCACGAGCGCCCAGATCACCTCGCCGTAAAAACGCGTCGGCAAATATTCCGAGATCGTCTGCACGCCGGCCGACAGCGCGTTCGGCGGAATCCAAAGCCCGCCCGCGAAGCTGAGCGGCAGGTACACGAGGTTCCCGACCGGAACCGCCGACTTCGGGTCGGTCAAAGATCCCAAAACCAAACCCAACGAGGCGAACGGAAAGCCGCAAAGCATGACCCACGCGAAAAACTCGAGGAACTGCCGCAGGCTCATCTGCGGCTCGGTCGCGAGCAGTGCGGTGACAACCACGAGCCCCACGGCCATCAACGCGAGCACGAAACTCGCGACGATCTGCGCGGCCAGAAACACCCACGACGGGACCGGCAGGCTGCGCAGGTACAGGCTCCAGTGCCCCGCGCGGTCCTGCGCGACCGCGACCGTCAGCTGAAAAAGGACCACGCCCAAAACCGCGAAGGCCGCGAACGAACCCATCAGCATCCGCGCGGAATCGGGATCCTGCGCGTTGGGCACCCCGAAGAACCAGAAAAACATCGACGGGAAGATCAAAGTCGTCAGCACGTAGGTCGGCTGGCGCAAAAGCTCCAAGATCGCGTAGCCCGCGAAACGGGGAAGCTTCAAAAGCGCGGTCATACGCTCCCCCCGTCCGCGCGGTCCCGACTGCCCGAGGCCCGCAGCTGGATGAACGCCTCTTCCAGTGAGGCCGGATGCACCGACAGATGCCGGAAGTCGACGCCGGCTTCGACGAGCGCGCGCAGGCTTTGGTCGCTGTCGCGACTCCACAGCACGTAATGACGCGAATCGCGACAATCAAAGCTCAGGTGCGGGACGCGCTGGAACTCGACGCTTGCGCCCGTCGGCATTTCGAATTCGATCTTCGACATCCGCACCTGGCGGCGGATCTCTTTCACTTCGCCCGCGAACAGTTTGCGGCCTTGATCGATCACGATCACGCGGTCCGAAAGCGCTTCGATCTCTTCGAGGTAATGCGTGGTCAGCAGAATGGTGACGCCGCGACGGCGTTCGTCGCGCACGACCTCCCACAAAAGACGCCTTGATTCCACATCCAGGCCCGTCGTGGGCTCATCCAAAAGAAGCAGATCCGGCGCGGCGATCAGCGCGCAAGCGAGGCCCAATCGGCGCTTTTCCCCACCCGATAGTCCTTGCGTGCGGCGGCCCCAGACTTTTTCGAGATGCAGCTTTTCGCGCCAGAGATCGGGCTCGCCCCGTCCGTAAGCGAGCGCCAGGAAGTGCAGGACCTCGCGCACCTTCATCGTCGGTGGGAACTCGAGCTCTTGCGGGGTCATGCCGACCCGGCCACGCACGCTCATCGCGGTGGGCGCCTCGCCGAAGACGTGCACGGTTCCCGAGGTCGGTCGGCGCAAACCGGTCAGAAGTTTGAGGCTTGTGGATTTCCCCGCGCCGTTCGGCCCTAAAAAGCCGACGATCTCGCCGGGCGCGATCTGAAAACTGAGATCGGCGAGCGCCGTAAAATCGCCGAAGGTCTTACCGACATTCCGAAATTCACAGACCGCGCTCACGACGGCATCCTTGCGTCCCCGAGGCGCTCACGGAAGAGCGGCTTGAATCCGACGACCATCATTCCGCAGACGAACGAAAGGATCGGCACGGCCGCGTAGGCGGGAACCAATCCGACAAGATCGGTCAGGCCCCCGATCACGGTGTGCATGAAGACCACCGAAACACCCGTCAGCGCGATCCCCAGCGAAGCCACGCGCTGAAACGAATCTGGAAACACCTTCGCGAGCGTCGTCATCCACACGGGATAAAAAATCGAAAGCGCGAAGCCCGACAGCGAAATCCACTCGGGGCGATGCAAAAGGCCCAGCGCCATCATGCCCGCGCCCAGAAACATCGACAAAGCCAGCTGGTGCGAAAGTTTCAGCGGGAGCGGCTTCACCGTGTACGCGAACCGCCCCACAAAAAGACCGACGAAGAAAATCGACGTCCACAAATTCGCCGCCGCGAGGTCGAAAGCGAAAGCCTCGCGCAAAAGAAGCGTCACCCGCGTCGAGACCATCAGCTCCAGCGCGACGTAAGCGCAGAGCAGGATCGCCCAGTAGACTTCGGGAAAGCCCAGGGATTCTTTCGCCCGTGCGGACTCTTCATGTTCTTCGAGCGAAGGCGCGGCGGCGGCCTTGCGGCTCATGAACAAAATCGCGAAAACCGTCAACAGCGAGAGGACCGCGGGCACGTAGAAGTTGATGCGCCACCCGAAGCCCAAGAAGGCGATCAAGATCACGACTCCGGGCGCGATCAGCGAGCTCAGTCCGTAGGTGGAATGAAGACCGCCCTGCGCGCGGCCCCGATGCTTTTGATCCGAGCCCTGCAGCACCAGCAGATTCTGCGTGACCCCCAAGCCGCCGACGGACACGCCGAAAAAAACCGCGCAGAAAAGAATCCACTCGAAAGAGGGACTCAGCGCATAGCCGATGAAGGAGAGGCTCATGAAGAGCATGAAAATCCACAGGCTCGTGAGGTGTCCCCACTTCGCGATGATCCTTGGCGCCGCGAAGGCCCCCGCCATGCTCACGAAGCTCGAGAGCGAGAAAAACAATGAACCGCGGCTATTGGACAACGAGAACTCGCGCAAGAGGTCCGCGAACAAAGGCCCGCGCAGGTTGTCGCTGAGCCCGAAAAGAAAGATGCTGATGTAGGCGAGGACGATCCAAACCCAATTCACGGGTCCCAGTGTCCAATGATCCCTGGGAAAAAACCAGCGCTTACTCGCGCGGGAGCGCCGGATTCGGGTTGCGTGCGGGCGTTCCGCCCTGCCCCGGCAGCACCATCTGGGGATTGAACGAACCGCTCGGAACGAGATCGGCTTTCAGAACCGCGAGCACTTTCAAAAGATCCACGGGACTGATCGGATCGTAGCCGAACGGCAGCTGCGCGAGACAAGCGCCCGTATTGAAATCGGCCCCCGGCTTTTTCTGCTCAAAAACCATGCAGACAAAGAAGCTGTCCGCAAGGGTCGTTCCCAAGGGGCTTTGCTCGGCGATGAACTGACGGAAGCGGGGCGCGGCCGCCGAGATTTCCGTTTGGGTCAGCTTCATGTCGCCATTCGTATCGTAAAGAATCCGCAGGATCTCGACGTAGTAAAGGATCGTCGCGTAGATCCGGATGTCCCCGTACTCGGTCAGGCCCGGACGCGAATAAGGCGCCCCGCCGATTTCCCAGATGCTGCCGTAGAAATCGTTCTCGCGGATGTGGCCCGTCATCGACATCTGCAGCGCCATCACCCCGGGCGCCGCCGCGAACAGATCCAGAAAATTCGATTTGAACACGCGGCGGAAGCAGTCGGTTTCAAGATAGTGTTTCCCGAAAACGTCGACGTCCGGAACCGCGCAGCCCGCGCTCACCGCGCGATTGTACAGATCGGTCGAGAGCATGCCGCCCGCGCCGGCCAGGATGTTCAGCTCTTCGAAAAGCTCGGTGGCCGAGAGTTCCCCGTCGCCGTTCCCCGAGAAGGTGAAGAAGCTCGCTTCTTTGAACGTACGTTCGGCCGGATTCGGCGAACGTTTGTCCAACGCGTGCAGATCCTGACCGATGGTGCGGAAATCGTCCTGGAAGAGCGTGAACTCTTTCGAGGACAGCGTCATGTTCCAGAGGTTCTTCGTGGTGCCGTGGGCGTAGCCACGCAGGATCATGCGTGTGAAAGTCCGCAGCAGCGTCACTTTCGTCATGCCGGGGAATCCCAGGCGCGACCATGAGGGATCACGAACAAGGACCAGGCGCTCGCGATCGTTCCACAGCATCGGATGGGGGGACTTCATCAGCCCCACCCACTCACGCCAGGTCTGCAGCAGCTCCGAAGCTTCGCCGGGCTTCAACTGCGGGCGTTTCGCGATGAGCGAACGTCCCGTGGGCTCGTTCAGCTCGTGGGTGAGCTGCGCGTAACGGACCTCTTTCGCCGGGTCCCGGAAGACGCCGTTCAGATGCCGCTGCGTCAGCGCCCAGGCGTTCCATTCGAAACGCAGGGTCGCCAGATGTTTGCGCGTGAGCGCTTCGACCTCGAACGCGCTTCGGCGCTGCGGGAACGGGCCGTCCACCATGGTCGTCAGCGCCATGCGGAAGGCCTCTTTCACCACGGGGAGCGTGATGTTGGTCTTCAGTAAGCCTTGCTCCATGATCTCTTGCAAAACGAGATCGAAGGCGTCGAGGCGCAGCTGATCTTTTTCACGTATCTCGGGCGAAGCCTCGACGAGATCGAAGACCGAGTCGCCGAAGTCGATGAGCTTTTCCATCTCGGCGGGCTGATTCAAATCGAGGTTGCGGATCCAGTAGACGAACTCCAGCGTCGTGCCGTAACCGCGCACGGTCCAGCCCAGCACCTGCTGCCAGTCCTTTTGCGAGTAAGCGAGGGTCTTATCGCCGAGGAACAGGAGCTTGAACTTCGCGGTCAAAGGAAGCCAACGCAGAAGCTGACCGAGCAGCGTATTGTCGTTCAGGTAAATGTTGAGCTGACGGACGAGCTCTTGAATGTCCTCGAAGCCGTAGTAGGTCGGCTCGACCTTCGTGACTTCGAGCAGGTTTTTGACCGAAAGCTCAATCTGGCGCTGCGCGGTTTTCAGATCTTCGCTGGAGACCTTCTGCTTTCCCGCTTGGAACAGCAGGATGCGCATCATCCCGCGCAGAGACAGGAACTCGCTCTCGAAGGTGTCGAGCAGCTTGCGCGCGGCTTCGATTTCGGGCTTCGTCATGACCTTGTCGCTGCCGCCCAGAAGGACGGACTTCAGCCTCATGATCTCGTTCATGAACTCGGCCGAGACCTTGCGGTCCGCCGGGAGCGCCTCGTTCAGAAAGCCGCGGATCTCTTCGCGGTCGTAGCTGTCGGAATTGCCGACGCCACGGGTGAATTTGTTGAAGTGAGTCAGCGTCGAGCGCAGGCAGGTGAAGTTCTCTTGCACGCGCGCGGCCGAGAGTTCGTCTTTCAAATAAAGACCGAGCTCTTTCGGGACGCTCTTGAGGCAACCGAGGGTCGAGCCCTGGAAGACGATCTGCTCTTCGGTGGGCGGGCTCTGCCGGCTCAGAAAACGATCGCAACCCGCCAGCCCGAAAGCCGCGGTCAACAGAAGGAGCTTAAAACGCATAGCTGACCCCCGCCCTCAACGAATCGTGATTCTCGAAGGCCGTGAACAGATCGGGATTGCGGCCCGTCGCCTTTTCGGCGCGCACCAGAACCAGATCCGCCCAGACGCCCCAGCTTTGATCGATCGCCCAGTTCGCGTCGAGAGTCCAACGCGAGTAGGTTTCGGAAAGCCCCTCGGTCCAGCGCGTGCGCAGCTCCAGCGAGCGAACGCCGCGACGGTAAGGCGTGATCCCCAGCTCCGCCGACAGGGCTTCGCGATAAGGGATGCGCGAAAGCGCGACGTCTTTGAGTTCTTCCGCCTTGGGGCCGACCATCTGGGTTTCCCCGCCCGAACGACGGATGTAACCCACACGCGCCGCGAGCCCGCGGTTGCGGTATCCCAGCGACGTCGTCCCGACCACCATGGGCCGGTAGGTCGCGTAAGTCAGATCCGCCTTCTGCTCGCGCGGGAGTTCGCTTTCCTCGACGAGGGCGCCCGCGCGGAACTCGAAACCGCGCAGGGTTTCGGGATTCGTGCGGAAGGCGTAATCCACCGAGGCGAGCTTGTGGTACATGACGGTCGGCTCGATGCGTACGGGCGCGCGCGAACCGGCCTCGGCCCAGCCGTCGATGCCGAGGCTCAAGGTGTTCATGGGTTTGTAGCCCAACGAAACGCTGAACTGACTGGGGTGGGCGTGATCGTCGAACGCCAGGCGCAGCGAGTAGCCCGAGTTGAAGACGATGCGCTCAAGCTGCGGGATCTCAATATTATAGTCGAGCGTGCGGACCAGATCCGAACCCTGCAGACGGATCTCGCGGGGCAGGTTCTGGAACCAGGGGCTTACGCGCTGAAAGCGACCTTCCTGCAGAACGTAACCCGCGCCTTGATCGGGAATGAAGATCGGCGTGCCCATGAGCTCGAAGCTCCAACCCCGGCCCGCGGGTTGCCCCAGGGTCAGGAAGGCGCCCGACAATCCCTGACTTTGCGGGCGCAGCACGTTCCAGCGGTACTGCGGCTGGAAAAGCCCCAGCTCCCAGTCTTCGTCGCCTTGGCTCCAGTTCACTTTGCGGCGACCGACGGCGAAGTTCGCCTGACGGAAATAGAGTTCACGCAAATCAAATGAGGAGAGCACCGGAGCCTGCGGCGAGAAACGGCCGCGCACGTCGACGCCGATGTATGCCGGCGCATCGCCGCCATCGTCGGAGTTAGAGTCGGAACTCTGTTTTTTGGAAATAAAACTCGCGCCGAAGAAAAAGTAGTTCCGATCGGGGGTGGAGGAGTAATCCGAACTCAAGAAACTTTCGGACTGAAGGTTCAGGGAGTTCTCGGTGGCGAAGAGTTCGTTCGCCGAGGCCGGTAATGAGAAACCGACGACCAGGAAAACCAGGCCGAAAAACTCCGCAATGCTGGTGTTAAGACACGGCTTACGCACTTTGACGAATTCTCCTAAACCCGTGAAATCCGCGCTTTTTTGATTCCTCAAGAAAGCGGAATTCGGGCATACTGTTCACTCGACATGACGGCAGCAACTAAAAAGATTTTACTGATTCGATTCTCAAGTATCGGGGATGTGACCCAGGCTTTGAGCATCCCCAGCCGCCTGAAGGAACTAAGTGCCGAAATTCACTGGGTCACGCGCGGCGACGTGGCCGTGCTCCTGGAGGAACACCCCGCCATCGACCGGATCTGGCGTCTCGAGAAACGTGAAGGAATTTCTGGTCTCTTCCGCCTCATTTCCGCGCTCCGACGCGAAAATTTTACCGAGGTGTATGATGCCCACAACAACCTGCGCTCGCGCCTGATCTGCCTGGGCTTGAGGTTGCGGTTTCACCCGCCCCGGCTTTTGCGACGCTCGATGAAGCGGTGGCAGAGGTTTTTGCTGCTGCGTTTTCACAAGAACACCTTCCGCAAACCCTTTTCGGGGCAACGGGATTTCTTGGAACCGCTCGCCGCCTGGGGTTTGGGCGAGAGTTTGCCGCCGCCACCGCAGATTTTCTGCGGGCGTCCGCACGCGCTGAAGGCGCAAGAAACTTTGCGCACCCAAAACTTCCGCCAGGCGATCGGTTTGGTGCCGTCGGCGGCTTATCCGTTGAAACGCTGGCCGCTCGAATACTACGCCGACTTGATCCGCGCCCTTCCCCAGCGCCGGTTCGTCGTCTTCGGCGGGCCGGGGGACGACTTCACGGAAAAGCTGCGCGAGGTCGCTCCGGAGCGCGTGCTGAATCTATCCGGCAAGCTGAGTTTGGCCGAGACCACCGCTTACGTCGCGGAGATGTCCGCGGTTGTCGCCAACGACACCGGCGTCTTGCACATCGCCGAGCAGCTGGGGAAACCCGCGATCGCGCTGATGGGCCCCGCGCCCTTCGGTTTTCCGTCGCGGCCCTCCACTGTGATTCTTGAACGCGAGCTCGCCTGCCGCCCGTGCAGCAAACACGGCCAGGGCCCTTGCGTGAATCCCGAATTTCAAAAGTGCCTGCGTGACATCTCGGTTGCGGAAGTGCGTGGAGTTCTTGAACGCCTGACCGTCATGGAGGCCCACCCTTGAGTGTCGCGATCCTCTCGTTCCTATACCGAAACCTCGTCCTCCCCCTCGTGGTGATTTTGCTGCGGATCTTGAAACCCATTTTCCCGGTGAAACTTCGCCGGATCATCGACGACCGCGACGAGTATCCGCAGCTCAAAAAGTACACCCAACCGCCCGTCCTCATCCATGCCGCGAGCGGCGAGCTCGAATACGCGAAGCCGCTGATCCGCTGGCTGCGCACGCACTCGCCCGGCACGCCCATCGTACTGACGTACTTCTCGCCCTCGGCGCTCCGACTGATCGAAGGCCTTCCGGTCGACGAAGTCCTGCCGCTGCCCTTCGATCTGACGCGGGACCAATCGGACTTTCTGGACCGACTGCGGCCCTCGATGGTGCTCGTCGCGCGCACCGATGTCTGGCCCGAGATGGCGCGCCAGTGCCGGATCCGCGACATCCCGGTGATCCTTTTTTCGGCGACCTTTAGCCGTCCGCTCGCGCGCAAATTCTGGATGTCGCGCACGCTGGATCGTTGGCGTTTCGAAAATCTGCGTTTGGTCGCGCCCGTCAGCGACGAAGACGAAACGAACTTCCGTTCGCTGAAATTGTCCACGCCGACCGCGGTGCTTGGCGATACCCGCTACGAGCAGGTCATCGAACGCCTGAAGGATCCGAAGAAGCTTCCCTTCACCATCGAAAACGACGCACGTTTCACCGGCGTTCTGGGCTCAACTTGGTTCGAGGACGATCAGGTCTGGATCGACGCTTTGACCGAACCCGATCTGCGCGCGAATTTCCGCTGGATCTGGGTTCCCCACGAGGTTTCGCTCCGTAAAATCCAAGAGCTGATCGAACAGCTGAAAACGTCGGGCTTCAAAGTCGAAAAGCTCTCGGACATCGACACCTGGCGTTCGGACATTTTGGTCGTGGACCGCACGGGCCTCCTCGCCGAATTGTATCGTCGCGCCGACGTCGCCTTCGTCGGCGGAAGCTTCCGCGCGAAGGTGCACAGCGTGATGGAGCCGCTCGCGGCGGGCTGCCCGGTCGTCTTGGGCCCCCACTGCGACAACAACCGCGAAGCGCAGGAGTTTCGCCGCCTGCCCCTGATCCAAGACCAACGCATCGTGAGCATCGCGAACGACGGTGAAGGTCTGCGCGCTTGGCTACGCGGGATTCACCCGCACCTCGGCAACCGTCGCCTGCGCGAGCAGATCGTCCAGAAAGTCGAAGAGCGCGCCCACGTCACCGAAAAGCTCATGGCGGAATTGATCGAACGCAAGATTTTCGAACCGCGCGCGGATGCACCGACGGAGAACTCATGATCGGGCGAAGCCTAAGCCTCTTGATTTTAAGCCTCGGACTTCTTTCGTGTGCGCCCGGCGGCGATGGCGAGACGGGAACTTCGTTCCCTTACAACACCCCCGCCCGTTACTTTCAGTCGACCGCGAATATCGCGGTCGACGTTTACTACGAAACCGGCGCGGTGCCCGACTTCGGCACGACGGCGGGCGGAAGGCAGATCTGGACGATCACGCGCGACAATCTGGTCGATATTTTGAAACATCGCTCAAGCGTCGCGAACGTGAGCGTGCCGACACAAGTTGCGGACGCGACCGAGATTCCCGCCTCGGGAAAAGCGAACTGGCTGGGCACCGAGATCTTGGCCCTCGACGCGCGCACGCGGACGCGCTCGTCGGATTTGAACACCTCGCGCTTCATGATTTATTTTTTGGACGGCTACTACAACGACGGCAACGGTTCGAACACCTCGGTCATCGGCGTCTCGCTGTCGGGAACGCCGATCATCGCGATCTTCAAACCCGTCGTCACCGCGAGCGGCGGCCCCGTTGTCCGTCGCTTCGTCGAGCAATCGACGATCGTGCATGAGCTCGGTCACGCGCTCGGCTTCGTGAATAACGGCATCCCCATGGTGACGAATCATCAGGACGTCGCGCACGGCCGACACACCACCGACAACCAGTGCGTGATGTATTACTTGAACGAAGGCACGAGCGATCTCATCCAGTTTTTTCAAAGATTCCTCGCCTCAAGCTCGGTCGTCATGTGGGGCTCTTCGGTCCAAGCCGATGCCCAAGCTTTCAGCCGCTAAGCTCTCCATCTCGAATACCGCCGAGATGAATCCCCCTTTCCTTCGACTTGAGCAAGCGCTCTAGTCCTTTTTGGCGCCAATTTTTGGCGTCAGAGCCGAATTTGGGTCCTGTCTAACTTCTGACAATCTCAAGGTTTCACGCGGGAACGCTTGTAGACGGTCGCCGCCATTGGTAACTCACCCAAAAGCTAAAAATCCGGAGAGGGGTCATCCGGCGCGCTTCTTGATCTGTTCTTGAGGCGAACTGGTGGTCACATGAGACTCTATGGTCTTCTATTTATAATGCTCTCCTCGCCGCTGACCCTTTGGGCTCAGCACGGCGCGGCCAACTCGGCCGGCGCCGCTTGGGCCACGGACAGCCGCCGCGAGAAAGCCGCGACCACCACGAACTCCAACACCAACTCTCGCTCCCGGAACTCTTCGCAAATTCGCTCTTCGGGCCACACCTCGGGCTTCCGTTCGAACACCACGCCGCAACCGCGCCGCGCGGCCGATCCCGCCGTGGCCAACGCCGAGGTCGGCTCGAGCCGTCCCCTGCTTCCGGGCGAAAGCCACTTGGCGCTGCCTTTGACGAACACCGAGCTCGCGCCCGAACGCCCCTACCGCGCTTCGTGGTCGCTCTCTTTGGGCGGTCAGTTCATCCGCGACTCGCTGGCGAATCAGAAAACCCAAGCGGCCCTCGGCTTGAATCTGGGCCTGGATTACAACTTCACCGAAATGTTCGCCCTGAACGTGCAGCCCCGCGTGAGCTTCCGTAACGGACACGTGCAGGCCGCCAGCGCGACGAACGGTCGCGAAAATTCGCTGGAGCTTTTGAATGCCGCCGCGGTGTTTTCGGATCGCAACTACTTCGCCCTGACCGCGGGCGCGCTCGACATGACCCAAACGCACTCCACGCTTCTGGTGGCTTCGACTTTCCCGGCGGCGAAGGCCATGCTGTCCACCGGCGAAACTCGCGCGCTCTCGCTGAGCCTTTCGGCCATGGCCGCGGTTCCGAGCTCGGCGACGCTGACGAACAATTCGCAAGACTACGATAAAACGCCGAGCTTCAGCTCCGCGGCCTTGCGCGTTCGCTATCAAGGCGAACGCTTCGAGGCGCTCGCCCAAGTCGCGACCTTCCAGTTCCGCGATCTGCCCCTGAACGTCTCGACCGATTCGACCTACCTTGGGAATACGCCGCTCGGTGCGGACAATTCTCCCCAGAATGAATTCCGTTACCGCTTCCAGGGACAAGAGGCTCGCTTGGGTGCGGGCGTGCAGATCTCGCGTCGCCTGAACTACCGCTTCCAGGGCGCCGTCATCCGTAACGCCGAAGCCCCCGAGGGGCTTTCCACCGGATATTTGCTCGGCAACCAAATCGAATTCGTCATGAACGGAAACTGGACGCTCGCGCCCTCGTTCTCGTATTTCCGGGTCGAACCCGATGCGACCATCGCGAACTACAACGACGCGATGACCACCACGAACCGCATCGGTTACGCGACGGGCATGAGCTTTCATTACAAAAAAATGTTTAAAGTGGGCGCCCTGGGTGGCGAGCGTGAAGTCGTCTATTTGAAGACTTCCCAGGCTCGCGAGCGCTTCATGAATCTGACGCTGGAGACTTTCGATGTCCCTTTCTAAGGCCTTTATCAAGTTAGGTCTTTCAGGGCTGGCGCTCATGGCGCTGGCCGCCTGCCAATTGCCCGAACCCCAGCGCGTCGACATCGACGATACGGCCAGCTATTTCGTTTCCCATACCGACGGGAAGTTCACGACCACGACCAACCACCCGAACGTGTCGCTGCCGCTTTCGAAAACGATGTCCCTGACCGCCTGCCTGAAGGAAAGCGCGCGTTCGCGCGAAATCATCAACCACCGCTTCGTCATTCAAGGCGGCGCGAAGGACGTCACGATCAACACCGACCCGCAGGGCTGCCTGATCTGGGACGAAGAGCTTCCGTTCAACTACCTGGCCGATGAAGAGTACGTGACGATCAGCCGTAGCCTGCGCCCCGAAGGCGTGCAGACCGGCGAGCGCAAAGTGGAGTTCATCGTCAACCCCTGGTCGGCGAAGATCTACTCGGCTTTGGATTCGCGTGTGAAGAACCCGATTCCCGTGGAAAAAGCGAGCCTCTCGCTGCAAGGCACGGGTCAAAAAGAACGTCGCTCGCTGTGGCTCGACTGGGTTCGTTTGAACGTCATGCAGGAAAAGATCTCGGGCCAAAAGGGCTCGTACATCTTGGAAGTCTCGGCCACGCTTTTGATGGAGCGTATGGACGAGCGCAAAGAGCGCCAGCTGATTCCCGTCGCTTACGGTAAAGTCGACGGTCGCATCCGTTTGATCTGCACCATGCACCCGGATGGCCGCGATCCCATGCGCGTCGTGATCGCGCAGATGGATCACGTCAAAGCGGAAGTCGTGAACGGGAACAAGGTCTTCTTGAATTCGAAGTTCACGCTGACCGAGTTCTGCCCGACCACGTCCTTCTTGATGGCCGGAGTCAGCGTCACGATCGAAAACGGTCCCGCACTGCTCGCGCCCTTCCACGGTCTGTACCACGGTGGTCCCGCACAGAATATGGTCGGCCCGATGTTCTCGGCACCGGACGGAACTTTCATGGACCGCTTCATGAAAGACAAGACCTACACGATCGACCGCTTCCTGTCGGAAGGCAAAGCGATCTACCGGAACGGGACGAAGCCCCTTCCGGGCATGAACGGTGAACCGACACTGGCGGGCGGTCCCGTGGGGCAACGCGATCCCGTCGTCGGTCCTTCGGGCGTCATCACTCCCGGCGCGCAGAATCCCGATCCGGAGGGTTCGGATCTGCTTCAACGCTTCCGCGTGGAAGTTCGCGAGCTGCAAGGGATGACCTACGGGTTTCAGAACCAGTACCAGAAGATGCGGACCCTCACCTACCGCGTGCGCGCCTGCGTCCGTCTGGGGATCGACCAGCAGGCGATGCGTTCGGTGACCTTCAATGTGCACAAGGTGAACGGTCAATCGACGGCGGTCACCACGCTCGATGACGGTTGCTTGGAATTCGAAGATTCCATGACCTACAACCACTACGCGAACGAGTGCTGGTTCGAAAAGTCCGTGCGTCTGGAAAACAAAGACTACGGCTTCAACGAAGAGTTCAAAATCCAGATCAACCCCTGGAGCCGCGGTTCGCAGTGGTTCAAGGACGTCCGTTGGTTGCCGACGAGCGACCGCATCGCGCGTTGCGCGAACCGTCCGTCCCAGATCTTGCTCGACAGCTACTTCATGGAAGCGTCGGGAACGCGTTACCAATACTCGCTCGACGAGCAGATGAACCTGAACCAGAAGCGTCAGGCGAACATCGCGGTCCGCCCGCAGCTTTACCGCGCGGCTTTCGACACCTCGACCGGTTACGTGACCGAGAACTTGCCCGCCGGCAAGTACCTGCTCCGTTACGCCCTGGTCGATCAGTCCGTGCAGGACTTTTCGAACGCGGGCGCTTTGAAGGATCGCATCTACGCGGTCGACCGCACGGTCATCTCGGTTCGTGAAGACGGTCAGATCATCGATCAGGTCCGCTTCTCGCTGCCGACGGAGTCTTTGATCTCGCTGAATCTGCTGAACCAGTTCGTGCTGGAGATCATGCCTTTGCGTGAAGATCTGGCGCTCGCGCCCGACGTGAAAGGCCGCGAGCTCGAGAAGTTCGTCGACTACAACCACGCGATCCAAACCGTGCCGTTCGCGGCGCAGTTCATCCACCGCGGTGAAGGCGGCGGTCTGCGGAAGCTTGAAAACTACGTCGGCAAATCGCTGGTCCTCGAGCTGGAGCGCCCCTTCCTGCGCGCCCAAGCCGAAATCAGCGCTTCGCAGGTGAAGTCCTCGAAAAAAGAGATCATCGCGCGTCTGAACGGTTTGGATCTGGTCGATCTGTCCCGGGAAGATCAGAGCTTGGCGTTCCGCAAGAAGCTGAGTGCTTCTTTGCCGAATCTGGTGCCCACGCGTCGGAACGAAGAGCAGCCCCCCGTTGCGCCCGAGCTGATGAAGTCCTTCCTGGAAACGGGAAAGATGGACCGCACGCTCGCGGTGAAGATGTGCGGTTACATCTTCCGCGAGCAATGGACGCAAAACCTGGCCGGTAAACAGCATGGTCTGCTCGACGCGAAGGACGAAGGCGAACGCGTTTCGCGCCTGTACGACCTGCAAGCGGATTGCGTGAAGCTTTTCGATACCGCGCAGTCGGAAGCCTTCGATATCGAGTTCCAGTACCTGGTGAAGAACCCCCGTCTGCAGGGCCGCGAAAGCTGCGCCCGTAACGAAGACGGCGTGCAACAGTGCGCGGTGGAAGTCGTTCCCGAACGCGTGGATCCGCGCTCGTTCTCGGTCGGCAACTCGTTCTCGTTATCGCGCTCGTACGGCGTGCATGACGGCTACGCGCTCGAAGGACAAGTCGAACTGGGCATTTCGAAATTCCTGGGTATCGGCGTCGGCGGCGGCTACCAGATCGGCTCCAGCGAAAACCTCGGCCAGTCGAACTCGGTCAGCTTCTCGCAGGACATGTCCCTCGTGATGGAGACGCTGCAGTTCAAAGTGAAGGCGCAGGACGCCGAGCGCTGCGTGATGGTGCGCGTGAACCCGATCCTGTTTGATCGCGAAGATCCGGGCTTCTGGGGTTGGACGTTCACCGAGAAGCGCTCGATCTACGCGAAGTACCTGCACCCCGAGCTCACCGATCGTGAGCGCTGGGCCGCACGTCAAAAAGGGCTTCTCATCTGCGAAGGTAAGAACATGGGCCGCGCGGTGGAATTCACCGAATCGTTCTACATGGTTCGTCCGTCCACGCCCGTCGGGATGTTGGGCGACGAGAAAAGCCGTGCGAGCGTCGAGGGCCTGTTCGCCACCATGCGCGGCGTGAACGACATGACCGCCTTCATGGCGCGCGTGACCTACTCGGACAAGATTCCGACGAGCTTCCAGCGTGAGCTGCAGGTCCGTCAGCTGGATACGACGAAGCTGCGTGAGGCTTTCCTGCGCGGCTCACGGGCCCTGCCCGGAGTCTACTCGACCGTTCGGCCTTTGAAGTAGCGCGTCCCTGAGAGGACGTCCCTTGAAGTGATTCAAAGCCCCGACAACGGGGCTGGTCTTTGAAGCCCCGACAACGGGGCTTTTTTCATTTCCGGAGCGCGCTTTCCAGAAAGCGCAGACCACGAATCCCGAACCACGAATAGCCCTCTCCGTCCACGAGCACCGCCGGTCGCCCCAACGTGCGGAGTTCCTCTTTCACCTTCGCGAAAGGGAAAGGCTCGGAGCTGAACAGAAGCCGCGTTCCTGCGGGGAGTTCATTCATCTCGAATTTCGGATATTTGTCCCCCGTGTCGGGAAGCCTGGCGTCCGCCCCCAGCTTCATAAGGACCGAGTGGATGTAGGTGCCCGGGCCGATCTTCATCCATGGTTTTTTCCAAATGATGTATTCCAAACGTGTGGCGTCCCCCGCCTGCAAGGTTTCGATCGTGCCCGGAATCCGGGCGTCGTCCCAGCGCGCGTTCGGGGCCGCCGCCACCGTTTCGTAACGACGGGCGAGATCTTCGAGCGCGGCGCGCGAGGCGTCCGCGGCCGCGAACTCGGCGGCCAAACGGCGGAGCTCCGCGCCCATGCCGTCGACCGAAACCGCATGGCTGACGAAGACCCGGCAGGGCGCGCGCTCGGCCATCCACGGCAGATTCTCTTCGCGGTCGACGACGAGTAAATCCGGCTGCAGAAGGGCGAGTTTCGCTTCGTCGAGATCCTTCGTGCCGCCGAGGGCCGGAATGGCCTTCATCGCCGCTTCCGGATGCACGCAAAAGCGCGTGCGCCCGACGAGATTCACGCCACACTCGGCCAAAGTTTCCGTCAATGAAGGGACGAGGCTCACCACACGCATCTTCCCCCATCGTGACCCATTGTGACGCCCCCTGGAAGCCCCTTTTTACTTGACCCAAAACCCCCTCTGAAAAAGTCTTGGACGCCTCGATCAAAGGAGATCAAATGTCGCAGTTGTCACATCGCGTCCCTTCCCTTCGTGAAATTCCGGCGACAACGACTTGGAAAAAGGGCGACGTCCTTGTCCTGTTCGGCGAGCTCTTCAATCGCGGCTACGCGAACGGTCTTGTCGAGGCGGCGGAACGCCGGGGCATGACGGTCATCCGCGGCACCGTCGGTCGTCGCGAAAAAGACGGCACCTTGCGTCCCCTGAACGCGGACGAACTCGCGACGCAAACCCAACCCCTCGTGAACGTTCCGCTCGAGGCGGGCTTCGACATGGAAATGCTCTCGAGCGGTCAGACGATCATCGAGATGATGAAGGACGTGAAGCTGACCGATTGGGAAAACTTCAAAGTGCCCCACGCGCAGCTTCTCGAGGCGAAAGAAAAAGGCGCGAATCGTTTCGCCACGCAGGTCCGCACCTACCTGGCGACTTTGGAGCCCCTGCTCCCCGCCGAGGCGAACGTTCACTTCGCGCATCTGATGGCCGGCGGCGTGCCCCGCGCGCGCATCGTGATGCCGCTCATGAACCGCGTCTTCAAGGGCACGGGCGATCGCTACCTGCAAAGCGAGACCTTCTGGAAATCGGGCTTAGGCGAAGTCGCGCGCGAAAGCTTCCTGGCGGTTTCGGCGGACACTTTCAAAATTCTGATCGACGAAAGCGCGGCTTTGCGCTCGAAACTTGAAAAAAGCGGTCGCCACGTCAGCTATTCGGGCTACGGCTACCACGGCACCGAAGTCATGATTAAAAACGAGTACCAATGGCAAAGCTACGCGCCGTACCTGCAGGGCTGGGCGAAAATCCAATTGGAGAATGTCGCGAAAGACGCCTTCCAACGCGGCATCAAAGCGGCGGTCTACAACTGCCCCGAGATCCTGACGAACTCCTCGAGCATTTTCCAGGGCGTGGAAGTGCCGCTCTACCCGCTTTTGAAAGCGCTGAAACACGAAGGCCCCTCGTCCGCGAAAACCAAAAAACTGTGGGACGATTGCCAGGCGCTTTTGAAACCCGAAGTGAAGATCGCGGACGTTCTGCGCTGGTGCGAAGAGTGCCTGTCGGCGCCCGAAGTCCAAGCCCAGAGCGAGCTCGACCTGTGGCCCCAGCACAATACCGCCAAACAAATGGAAACGCTGCTCGCGACCAGCGAGCGCATCATCGGCGCCCACATCAGTGACAAGAATCTGATGACCGCGGTCCTCAGCGAAGAGGTCTTCGACGCCTGCGGCGAAGCCATGCTCGCCGACGCCGCAGCCCCGCAACAACCGGTCTCCTGGATCAACCACGACCTCGTCGCAAAGTGGGCTGTGCGCACCTAAGGCACAGCGATCACCGGCCGAAGAATTCGTCGATGGACGGCCACATCCGCTTGGATGTGGCTTTTTTATTGCGTAGGAAGTCGACCCACTCGGTGCTCTTCTTTTCTTTGAGCTGGCTCACCAGGCGGGCCGAGAACATCAGGGCGGCAACGTCTTGCCCCATGACCTCGGAGGGTGGACGGATCGCGGTCAGCATTTCGGGCCCGAAGAAGGTGCCCGGGAGCAGGCGTTCGCGCTCGGTCAACTCGCCGATGATGACGACCTGGGGGGTTTGTCCCCAGAGCGTGCGGCGCAGGCCCAGGGTCGCGCCGCGAGGTTCGGGTTTGCCCGCCGTCGCGACGAAAAGAACGCCCTGGCTGGCCAGCCCCTTGATCTGCTCCACGACGCCTTTGTCGGCGTTGGGCTCAAATCTTTTGTTCCACAAAACGACGACGACCGCGTTTTCACGGGGCACGTTGTTCAATTGGCGCGAAAGTCCCGAGGGATCGAAATTGCCCGCGGAATCATAAGGGGTCAGGTTCAAGATCTGGCAGCCCGAGCAGGCACGTAACTGTTGTTGAATCTGGCTTTTGCGAACCGACTCGAACTCCGCTTTAGGAACGGGATCGATCACGGCAAGCACCGAAGGGGTCGCGGCCGAAATAGGGGGCGCCCAAAATCCGATCAGGGTCAGGGCGGCGAACAAGGTCTTGTTGGCGATGGCGTTCATCCCTTCATTGTCGGAAATCCAAAGGGTCCGGCGCAAGAATTCCTGCGGTTTGACCCCGGATGTCACAGTGGATAAATTAGATGCATCCTGTGAACTCCACGACGACCGTCTTCCCGCTCAACGATGTCCGTTTTTTCTTCACCGGCGACGCCTATTTCGACGCCGTCATCGAGGCCATCGAACAAGCGAACGAAGAGATTCTGGTCGAGGTTTACATTTACGATTGGGACCAGATCGGACAGCGCCTGATTCAAGCGCTCGCGGCCGCACGCGAACGGAAAGTCGACGTGCATTTGATGGTCGATGGCGTGGGTTCGATTTCGGCGATCGAGCGTCTGCAAGCCTCCTGCGAGAAGGCACGGATCGACTTCCGCGTGTACCACCCGCCGCTGTTCTTCTCGCGTTTGATGTTCCGTCCCGAGAAGGCGCCGCTCAGCCGGAAGATGCGCGCCTTTTTCACGCGTCTGATGACGCTTTTGTTTTATGCCAACAAACGCAATCACCGCAAAACCGTCATCGTCGATGCGCGTATGGCTTTTCTGGGAAGTTTCAACGTGACCGACGTCCACTCGGCCCGTGCGGTGAAGGAACGGGCGTGGCGCGACACGGGCGTGCGCCTGACGGCGACCCTGCCGACGCTGAAACCGCTGATCGCCGCCTTCCAGCGCGCCTGGATCCGGTCGCGCGATCTCGATCAACCCCGCTGGCGCTTTCGCCGCCGGATTCGTCGCGAACGCCGGCCCCCGCTGGGAATTTTTCGCCTGAACGATACGCTTCGTCGCCGCATGCGCATCACGCGCGATCTCCGCAAACGTCTACGCAAAGCCGAACGCCGCATTCTGATCACGAATGCGTACTTTTTGCCGCGGCCGTCACTCTTACGTATCCTGCGCGCGGCCGCGCGCCGCGGGGTATTCGTGGGACTCGTTTTGCCCGCGAAGACCGACGTCTGGATGGTGCGCGAAGCCGGCCGCACGATGCTGCGCAAACTGATTCGGGACGGCGTTCATGTCTTCGAATATGAACCCGTCGTCCTGCACGCGAAAACCATGGTCATCGACGACTGGGCGATGGTGGGCTCGCACAACTTGAATTACCGCTCGCTGATTCACGATCTGGAAGTCGACGTCACGTTCGCGCAACCGGAGCACGTCGAGCCCCTCGTGGCACAATGGGACCTGGACGTGCGTTCGTCCCAGGCCTTGACGCTCAGGGATCTCGACTCGGACAGCGCCCTGCGCCGCCTTGTCGGACGCCTGGTTTATCTCGTACGCTATTGGATGTAGAGCCTATCCCAAAACCAGGCTCCAGGGGAACGTGTGGGCCGCCGGATTCGAGTGATCAGCTACAACATCCATAAAGGTTTTTGCACCTTCAATCGCTTCACGCTCCACCGGATCAAAGAGGCGATCCGTGAAACCGGCGCGGATCTTTGCTTTCTGCAAGAGGTCGTCGGGCAGAATCAAAAATTCGCGTCGAACATCACGAATTGGCCGTCCGAGGCGCAATTCGAGTTTTTGGCGGACACCATTTGGCCGCACTACAAATACGGTCAGAACGCGGTCTTCCCCGAGCGCCATCACGGGAATGCGCTGCTTTCCAAATATCCGATCTTGATGTCCGAAAATATCTCGCTGAGTACAAACCGCTTCGAGCAGCGCGGTCTGCTGCACTGTCAACTGCATCTGCCCGCCGAGGACGGTTATCCCGAAACGCGATTGGATGTCCTGAACACGCATTTGAACCTCTTGCACTCGTCACGCCTCATCCAAACTCAGCGAATCATCACTTGGGCGAAAACCCGCGTGGCGGCGGAATCACCGCTGATCCTGGCCGGCGATTTCAACGACTGGCAGGGCTCGCTTTCGCCGCTGTTCTCGCAAGGACTCGAACTTCGCGAAAGCTTCCTGACCCATCGGGGCGAACACGCGCGCAGTTTCCCCAGCCACTTTCCCCTGATGACCCTGGACCGCATCTACATGCGGGGGTTGACGATCACCTCGACCTCGGTCCTGAACGCGCTTCCCTGGATCGAACTTTCCGATCACTTACCGCTCTTCGTGGAGTTCGAGCTGCCGGGTTAGCCCGTCTTCCTCCTCGCCACGCCTGGCCTTTCGGCGGGTGCAGCCCCCGACGCGAATGACCGATAAGTCATCGATGTCGACCCTCGCGCGTTTTCGAAAACCCAAAGGCCTTTTGCAGCTCGTGAAGCTCATCGAGACCAGCGAGCCCGAGAAACGCCGTCAGCTTTTGAGCCTGATCGCGAAAGAAGATCCGGGCTGGGCCCATATGGTTTCCGTGAAATCGCTGTCCTTCGAAAAAGTCGCCGCTTGGCCGGAACCCGTGCTGGAGAAGGTTTTCGATCAAATGCCCGCGAGCCTGCTCACGCCCCTTTTGCAAATGGCGGCACCGTCTTACGTCCCCAAACTTCAGGCCTGCGTTCCGGGTCGCCTGCAGAAGGAAGTCGATCAGCTTTTCCGTGAACGTCGCTTCACGCGTGACGAGAAAAGCGTCGCCCTGAACCGACTCTTCACCAATATTCGTGAACTTCAGGACCAAGGCGTGCTCTCATTCG
Source organism: Pseudobdellovibrionaceae bacterium (assembly GCA_019637875.1). Classification (NCBI taxonomy): domain Bacteria; kingdom Pseudomonadati; phylum Bdellovibrionota; class Bdellovibrionia; order Bdellovibrionales; family Pseudobdellovibrionaceae; species Pseudobdellovibrionaceae bacterium. Next base: position 171,006 of record JAHBUW010000010.1, read on the forward strand.
CGACCTTCGACCCCGCCCTCGATATTGATCTCCGCCTAGCGGGATGAGACAATTTTTCCAATGCGCGCTCAGATCAGCCGCGGCCTTCTCGGCCTCGTGGGACTCTTTCTATTCGTCGCTCCCGATTTTGCGTTCGCGCAAGAAGGCGACGTGCCCGCGGCCGAAGCTCCTCTGCCGCCCTCGGGCGTCGCGCCTTCGGTTCCCCCCACCGGCGTCGCCCGTAAAAGGGTCCGCGAAAAGCCCAATACCGAACTGAGTCTTTTCTTCCCGATCGACAAAACGAACGTGAAGATCCTGCCGCAACGTTTCGAGTACGAGCTCGTCGACAAGGACAAGTTCCGCGTCGGTAACGTGTTGTTCGACGCCCGTCTGTTCGAATTCCGCGTGGGCCGCGGCGAAAGCGAAGAAAAGTTCCGCCTGAAACTGAAATGGCCCGCCGGGCTTCTGGCCGAAGGCGAGATTTCGATTCGCGACAACATCGGCAAAGCGATCTGGATTCACCCCATCGACAAACAAACGGTCAAATTCCGTCAGCGCAAAGTCGACGGGATCAATCAGAACCTGGCCGAGCTTGAGGGCGACGTTCTGCCCGAGTCCGTCTTCCGCGGCCTGCAGTTCGTCCCTTACTTCCAAATTTGCGTGCAGAAGGCGGAGCTGCCGACGCGGATCTCGCTTTGCTCGAAGGACTTCTTCGTGCAGGTCGCGAAAGGACGTCTGGAGATTCGGACCCGCGACTCCCTTCGCCAAGAGTCCTTCGTGAACATCAACGGCACGAAAGTCGATCCGCAAGGGGTCATCTTCCTGACTTCGATGTCGGACGTGATCTCGATGCGCGTGCTCTTGCTGTCGGGTGCGACCTTGGACGTCGACACCCGCATGAAGGAAGTGGAGTTCCGCGACATCGCTTCGAACGACGCCCGCGGGCGTTTGATGCTGACCGGTTACGGCGCCGAGCCCGCCGCGGGCCACCGCTTCGTGAAGCTGGCCGACGGCTCGTGGCGTACCGAGATCGCGCTCAGCCGCCCCGTGGTCTATCTGCGCGGCGAAGGCGATATCCCCATGCGCCAAGAATTCGTCATCGACGGCGCCGTCCGTGACCAATCCATGCGGGTCGACGTGATCGATCGCCTGCCGATTTCGACTTACGCGAGCTCGGTCACCATCGATCTGAAAAAGAACCCGTCGATGAAGATCGAAGCCGGCGACGAAAATGGTCAGATCGAGGACAACGAAGATCGCCTTTCGTGGACGCTCCTCAACCTTTCGGACGCGAACAAAAACCGCCGCTTTCTGACCGTACAACAGGACGGTCGCAAGTTCTCGGCCGCCTGGGACATCGTCCGCCACCCGCGCTGGGATTTCACGGCGGCGTTGGCGCTGCCGTTCGACGCCCGCCTGCACCTGCGCGGCTGGATGAGCAACCAGAACTTGGGCTTCGGCCTGGATTACCAGCAGTTCATCTCGGAATGGAAAAAGGACGTCGGCCCCACGTCGCGCGCACGGCTGCCGATCTACTACTCGATCCCCGATCACTACAATTTCCTCGATAACGCCTGGGGACTGATGCTCGCGCCCGAACAGTACTCGTTCAAAACGGGATCGACGATGGGGTTGCAGATCGGCGGATTCTCGCAGCTCAAGATGCCCTACCGCCTGCTGGGAACCTGGAACCAGACGGAGCTGGGGGTTTTCACCGTCGGCCTCGGCAGCGAACCCAAAATCGCGAGCGAAATCTTCCTGCGCACGGAATTCCTGTATCCGCACGGCGGGCGCCGCTTCTATTTCTGGGGTCTCGAGATCGGCCAACTGAAAGCCGAAAGCGCGGGCATCAGCGAATCGTTCAGCCGCGTCGAACTTCAGGGCGGCCTGAAGTGGCAGTTCTGAGGTCGCCGCTCACTTCTTGAAACGCGTCGCGTTTCAAGAAGTGAGCGGCTACTTTTTCTTAAAAAGAGAACCCACGAGCGTCTTCAGATCTTGATTGAAAACGTCTTGCTTGGGTTTGTTGAGCGTGGCGATGACGGCCAGCTCACGGCGAGCCGCGATCAGACCGGAGTCCATCGCCACGGCTTTTTCGAAGCTGCGCTTCGCGCCCGGATAGTCGCCACGCGCTTTGGCGTACAGCCCCATCACGAAGCTGTAAAGCGCGTCGAATTTGTCTTCGGGTTCGACCATCATCAAATCGTTATCCACCGTCTTGAAACCGGCGGACTTGTTGGGTGAGTTGTCGATATTTCCCAGCCGCGCCCACACCAAGTGCAAACGGATCTTATCGAATTTGGGATCCAGCTTTTCGACCTTCTCGAGCGCCGAAAGCGCCGCGCCGAATTGCGATTTTTCGAGCATGCCGCGCGCCTGATCGAAGAACTGCGAAGCCTTCAGCTTCTTCTCCATATCGTCGCGCATGAGCTCATCTTTGATCTTCGCGTGCGATCCCGACTTCACGGCGTCGAACGCGGCCTTCGCGACATTCTTAATGTCGTTATAAATCGAAACCTGATCCCGCTGGGCCGAGCTGGGCGGCGCGCCCAAAAGCGCCACGAACTCTTGGAAAACCAGATCGGGGTTCTGCTCATTGGACGTGGTCATCCGCACCATCAACTCGTAAGCTTCGACGGTATTTTTACCCGCCAGCTGGTGATGGATGTTCTTCAAATGCTTCTTCTGATCTTCCACGTTGCGCACACGCGGGCGCTCACGCAAGACCAGCGTTCCCGTGCACATCAAAAAGTGCAGCGCCTTCAGCAACGTTTCTTCGGGATAGATCCGCTTGTCGAGGATTTCGTTCAAGGTCGCGCCCGTCAAAAGCACGTCCACCAGACGTTCAAGATTCGAAACCAGCGGCATCATGAAGGAAGGATGCTGCAAACGAAACTCCGGCCCCTTTTGGACCATCGAATTACCGAAAGGCGTGAAATGCGCTTTCAGCCATTCCGCGGTCAGCTTCGCCGCGACCCAGTCGTGAATGAAACGCTCAAGACGTTCACCGTCCACGTGGGGAGTCATCATCTCGATTTCGCTGGCCACGAAGTTCACCTTCACCGGTGAATCCAAGATCGTGCGCGAAAGCCGGATGGACATCTGGTTGGCCAGGACGATCTCGAAACCGTGCGGGCTCAGCAGATGATTGTGGATCAGTTTTTCACCGATCCGTTTTGAGCTCTTCATGTTCAGTACGAGCTCGAGATCCTCGGGCAGGATATAACCCGATTCGATCAGAAGTTTACCCAGGAAAGTATCGCGATCGGCCAGATCCACGCCGACGATCACGCCGTCCGCGAAGGTGATGCCGAAAACGTTCTCGCGCTCGTCGACGACGTTCAGGTGACCCGAAATTTTCGAATGGATGAGAAAATTGTAGATGAACGGAAGATCGAAACCGTGGATGTCGTCCAGGCTCTCCAAGATCTTCTTTTTATCGCGGTCCGTGAGCGCGCTATTCCCGAAAGCTTGGTAAAGCGTCTTGCGGGGGGAAGCGGCTTCCGTCTGCACGTTGAGCTTCGACAGGTACGGGAGCAAGTCATCGAGCTCGAAGGGTTTTTTCAGAAACGCCGAAGACTGCGTCTGGCGGATCGAATCTTTGATGAATTGGGGCTCGATGAAAATTCCGCTCATCAACACGACATCGAGGAGCGTGGGCGGAAATTCCTTGCGCAGGCTTTGCACGAAGTCGACACCGTTCTCGCCGGGCAAGAGGCAGTCGACCATCATGACTTGGATACGGTTCGCGCGGAGAAGACGGCGTGCCTCTTCGGCATTCGCGGTGGCGACGGCCTCGATTCCCTTTTTCTTCAGGAACGAGACGAGCGCCGTGCACAGCGAATCATCGTCTTCAAGAATAAGTACCACGGGACCCTGACTCGCCACACCCACTCCTACGTCCATACCTATCGGTCATCGGGCGCAGAAAACTGAGGTTTCCGGTCCGGGAAAATCCCCTACTTTTTCAGGAACTTGAAGTACTTGGCCTCGACAACGTCCATTTCCATTTCGTGGTTGGACTCGTCCTTGACCATGGGCGGGCGCAGGCCCCCGTTATTGTCGAACTCTTGTCCGGTCCGGAAAAGCACCGCTTTCTCCGAGCCGCTTTCCTCGGAGTAGTAAGGAACGAAGAATGAAACCACCTGCCCCGACGCCGGCAGAAAGCCCTGCACCATATTGATCTGATCGACGATGATTTTCGGGCATTCGTGATACAGGACCTCGGCAGGACCCGCGGTGTTCACCCACTTGATCCATTCGCGGATCCCGCAAGAGTTGATGCTCTTCACGTTCGCAAGGAAGAACTCCACTTTTCCCGGGCCATTCAACATATAAGGCGTGAAATCGACGTCCTCGTCGATGTTACCGGCCACACGGACCTTCCAAGTCGCGCCCGCTTTTTCAATCTGGATATTGAAGTTACTCATGCGTTTCTCCTGGAACCGTTCCGGTCCCCGTTTCAATCCAATGTAAACCCTTACGAACGGCGTCCTTCTGACGATGATTGAGCCCGGTCGGCAACACGCAGCTGACGACGGTGCGATTCGTATCTTCGACACCGAGAGCGAGGACGGTGCTGTGCTCGAACAACAGAACGCAGCCTAACCCCGCGCCCCCCCGTTCACTGTGCAGATTGATCACGTTACCCGCGCCTTGCGAATAAACCTGATCCATCCGTCCCACGAACTTGGGAATCTTCAGCGTGCCATAGGGATCCCGGCACGACAAGCAGACGCGATTGCCGAACTTCGTCAGCGTCATGACCGATGACGCTCCCGCCGTCGACCCGACGCCGCGTTTCTCGGCCTCGCGTGGAGCGTCGATGATCGCGTTCATAAACAACTCTTCAAAGATCAGGCTTAATGACTCACGCATCGCTTCCGTGCCGTGCGCGACCGTCAACAACCGATCTTTCAAAATGTACTTTTCATCGCGACGAGCGAACTCCCAAGACCAACTTTGCTCCACGCCGCCCAAAAGCTGGCGCCCCGCCTCGGCGAAGTAAACGCCGGCGTTCCCGCGAATTTCCAACGAACTTTTCAAGTCACGGTGAAACCAATCGGCGTTGTACTGAATCAGGCTTTTGCAATCCGGACCCGCGACCAAACGCACGACTTCGGCCGCGGCCAGGTTCTCACCGATGCAGACTTTGTCGGACGCGCCTTTGTCGGCCCACAGCGTGTGATGAACCGCGCAGCCCAACGGCATGTCCGCGGGTACCGGGTTCAAATACGCGGGTAAGGCGCTGGGCCATTCGATTCTGGTCACTGCGGGCTCCGCACTTCGGCCATGAAGAACGTGATGTCATCGATCAACGGCGCCTGCTGGCGGTGCTGGGTGAAACTTTTCGTCAACCGCGCCACCGACTCATCGATGGGCGCGTAGTCTTTGTTCGAGGCCAAAATCGATTTGATGAACTCGCGTTCGCCCCAAGCTTCTTTTTTCGGATTCTGAATGTCCGGAATCCCGTCCGTGTAGAACAAGATGCGGTCACCTTCACCCAGCTCGATTTGCGTTTGCTGGTAGCGGGTTTCACGCGATTGGCCCAGACGCGGATTGTTCACGTCGTTCAACGGGATCAAATCGCGCTTTTTCGGCGGATTTTCATTCTTGCGGATCAGGTAAGGCGCTTCGTGACTGGCGTTCGCGTAGCTCAGCACCCGCGTTTTCGGGTCGTAACACGCCAGGAAGAACGTCATCATGATCTTCCCTTTGGAAATATCGTAAATCGAGCGGTTCAGCAGATCCAGCGCCGTCGCGGGGTCCACGCGCAGATTCTCGATGATCGTCGACGCGGACTTCGCGGCACTCGTGATCAGCGCCGCCGGCGCCCCGTGCCCGGTCGCATCGCCGATCCACAAAAAGACTTTTCCGTTCACCCAGTTGTAGTGCCACCAGTCGCCG